>DATBDI010000066.1:0-17864 GCA_036270025.1 Candidatus Udaeobacter sp.
CTCAACAAGTTTGCCGAGCAAATCGTCAAAACGGATGACGCAAATGACGTGGCTTTATGCATTGGAAGCTTCCCATGATTACGATCCCGGTCTGAATCTGGAAAAAATCTGGGCGCCGCTTCTGGCGATCAACTTTGCAGAGATCAAGCGCGTCCCGCATCGCCGCGCAATAGTGATTCCATCCAGTGACAAAACGGGGGGGCTCACGGCAGCCATACCATCGCCGCTTTGTGGAAGGATCAGTTACTGAATCTGCTTAAAGAAACGGAAAAGTAACCGCGGATTGAGAAGAGAACCAGGTTTTCTCTCGGCAATATTCCGCTGCCTAACGGCGGCGTACTTTGAGCTTGCAAATTTTCGGTTAACCGAATAACAAAGTGTAGAATGCCGGCAGCGTTGCATCCCACAACGCGGGACAGCTTGTTTGCTTCCACGCGCTGGACGGTTGTGCGCGAGGCCGCCGATTCCCAGACGTCATCGAAACATGCGTTGAGCGCGCTTTCGGACCTTTGCCAGATTTACTGGCGACCGGTTTATCTTTTCTTGCGCCGCCAGGGAATCGCACAGCACGATGCGGAAGATCTCACGCAAGGATTTTTTGCTGATCTAATCGAAAACCGTGCCTATGCCCGGGCCGATCCAATGAAGGGCCGGTTCCGATCGTTTTTGCTCGGAACGCTAAAGCATTTCCTGGCACACACGCGCGATCGCGACTGCGCGCAGAAACGCGGCGGCGTGCTAGTCCGCCTGGATGAGGCAGGGATTTCAAAAGCGGAAACATACTCCGCGCGATGCCAGAATCAGAGCCCAGATGGAGTATTCGAACGGGAATGGGCGGGATCAGTGGCACGACAAGCGCTGGACCGGCTGGCGCAGGAATACGAGCTGGCCGGCAAAGGTACGTTGTTTGAGGCGCTGAAGCTTCACCTGACAGCAGGCGCGACTGCGGCTGTTCCCTACGAGGAAATGGCAAAGCGGCTTGGGCGCCTGGCTGCAACACTGCGCGTGGACGTGGCGCGTTTGCGTGCGCGGTATCGTGCGATATTGCGCGAAGAAGTCAGCGGCACGGTGCTCGATCCACGCGACGTGGATGAAGAGCTGCGTTATCTGCGCGAGGCAATGGCTACTTAGAGGAAAAATCGCAAATGGCTACTCCCGTGGAAAACGCGTGTATTTGCAAAACGTGCGGCGCATCAACAGAGGCGACCTCCTCGGGCGATCTCGGCTGTATCACTTGTTTGCTCGAGATCGGCTTGGGTCCTGAAGCGGAAGAACGCGACGGCGCGTTTGCAGCAGTGCCGAATCAGCTAGGTGCTTACACAATCGCGCGTCACATTGACGGCAGCGCGTGGGAGCTGGGTCACGGCGCGATGGGAGTCACTTATCGCGCAATCGATAAAGCGCTCGATCGGCCGGTCGCGCTAAAAATTATCAATATCGATCTTGGATCGCGTAGCGCGGAAGCGCGTGAGCGGTTCCTGCGCGAAGCGCGCGCCGCAGCGGCGCTGCGCCACCCAAATGTGGCGACTGCGTATCAATTCGGAGTTCGTGAGGAAACCGGTCAATTTTTTTACGCGATGGAGTTGGTCGAAGGCGAAACGCTCGAAGAGTGCATTCGCCGCCTGGGACCGCTCGATGTTTTGACGACGATCGATATCGCCTTGCAAGTGACAGCGGCGCTGGAAGCGGCGGAAAAACGCGGATTGGTCCATCGCGATCTGAAGCCAGGCAACCTGATGTTCGTTAGCAGCGACGACAATGGCGCGTCAACTGTGAAAGTGATCGATTTCGGCATCGCCAAAGCGGTGGTAGAGAAAACGGATGCGATGGCGCTCCCGCCTGGCGGCTTCGTCGGCACCCCTGCGTTTGCCAGCCCGGAGCAATTCACCAGCGCGCCCGTGGACGTGCGCTCGGACATTTACTCGTTAGGTGCGACACTCTGGTTCTTGCTGACCGGTCACATCCTTTTCAGTGGCCGGACTGTCCAGGAAATGGGTGATGCGCGCCGGTCAAAACCGTTGCCGGTTGATCAACTGAAAGCCGCACACGTTCCGCGTCGTTTCATTTCGTTGTTAATCTCGATGTTAGCGATTGAGCCGGCAGCGCGGCCCGCCGGGCCGCATTCGCTCGGCGCGAAATTGCAAGCGATTCGCACTTCGATCACAAGCCGACGCAAAATTGCCGCGCGATTCGCAGTTGGCGCCGCCTTTGTTGCTCTGACAACAATTGTCGCGGTCCGCGTATTCCATGCAACACCGCCCAAGAAGACAACGCCTTCCGTCCCGGAAAAAAGCATTGCGGTTCTGCCCTTTGAAAATCTTAGCCATGATCCAGATAACGCGTATTTCGCCGAGGGCATAAAGGATGAGATTCTTACGAAATTAGCGACCGTGCGTGATCTCAAGGTGATCTCGCGAACCTCGACGGCGGGATACCAGAGCAAGCCCGACAATTTAAAGAGCGTCGCGCATGAGCTCGGCGTTTCCACCGTCCTGGAGGGAGCTGTGCAGAACGCGGGTGACAAAGTTCGAGTAAACGTGCAGTTGATCGAGGCACGCACCGACAGGCAACTTTGGGCGAAAAGTTACGACCGTGACCTTAAGGATGTCTTAGTGGTTGAGAGTGAGGTTTCACAAGAAATTGTGAACGCGCTGCAAGCGAACCTTTCGCCAAGTGAATCCCATGCTCTGGCCTCAGCTGGGACCCGCGATGCAGAAGCTTACGACCTTTTTCTGCGAGGCGAATATGAGTTGCACCAGGCCGTGAGCGCGCTGGATGTGGACGCCTACGATCGTGGCGAGGCGTTTTACCGCCAGGCGCTGACACGGGATCCAAATTTTGCCGAGGGTGCTGCGGCGCTCGTCCGCACTCGGCTCTGGCGGCACTGGTTTATCTCACCTTTAACCTCAGCGGAATTAGGGGAAGTAAAGTCGATCATTGACCGCGCTCTAGCGCTCGCTCCAAATTCGCCGGAAGCGCACTGTGCGCTGGGGTTGCTTTTTTATTATGGTCATCGTCAATACGAGAACGCGCTGGCGGAGTTCAACCGCACGCTGGAGTTGCAGCCTAACAATGCTTTGGCCCGACAATATTGTGCGTACGTCTACCGCCGGCGGGGGGAATGGGAGCGCTCGCTTGCGGATTTGCAACGGGCGCAGGGGCTGAATCCTCGCCACGCCGTAATCGCGGCCGAGATTGGCCAGACCTACGGAGCATTGCGTCTGTGGAAAAATGCGGAGCGTGCCCAATTGCGAGCTCTCGCCATCGATCCGCACAACACGCGTGCAGCGTTTTATCTTCTCAACGCTCGCCTTAACGCGACAGGTGATGTCGACTCGGCCATGCGAGCTGTCGATGGTTTTCCAGAGGTCATCAAGATCAGTTTGTATGGCAGCGGCGCTGATACGGGCGGCGATGTTGCAGGTATCATTAGTGTTAGGCTTTATCTCGGCGTAATCGCAAGACATTTCACGGATGTTTTCCAGGCTCTCGAGAAGGAAGTGGTCAATGACGAATCTGGGCATCTCCGGCAGCTGGCCGGACGCGCCATACTTCGCGTGCTGGCAGGACAGACCGAGGCAGCCAAATTATCGGGAGAAGAAGCGCGACCGTTACTCGAGGCCAGATTCAGGGAGCGACCTGATGACACCTTCGCCAGGACGGAGCTGTCTTGGGTTTACCTCGCCCTCGGACGCAATGCCGATGCTCTGCGCCTTTCCAGGCAGGCGGCGGACTTAATACCCATCGAAAAAGATGCTCTGACCGGTCCTTCTTTCCAGGTCGGGCTCGCGCAAATCGAGGCGCGTGCCGGCGCACCTGAGGAAGCCATTAAGAGGCTTCGGCGTTTGCTGTCCATCCCGGCGGGCGAGGTAGCTTCGATCGCTCGTTTAAAGATTGACCCAGTCTGGGATCCGATCCGCAATCGTTCCGATTTCCAGCAGTTGCTCTCAGGTCCGGAGCAGATTGGACCTAACAAGTAAAGAGGAAGTGTGTCTTGGAAACTTCTTCGTCGAGCTAAAGCGATGCAACGTTACAAAGCAGACAGTTTTTTCAATTAATCTGTCCTATTGTGCAGCTCGCCGAGGCGCGTTGCCAAGCGCCTTCTCGATGGCTGCCGCGTCATAAACTTTGCCGTCGTTAACCCCGGTCGTGACCTTATCGATATCACGGATGTTCCGGGTCAGATCACCCGCGAGAACACCGCGATTCTTGTTCACGTAGATTACTAGAGACCCTCTGCGCGGCGACCGCGCTTTGATAAGATCATCGCTGAAGTCACCCAAACGATAAAGCTCGATTAACTACGTTAGCCGCATAGTCGCGTTTGGCGAAGCTAACTCCTTCAGCTACAGGACACTGCAAGATCGACAATCGGCGATTGCGATGCGCTGGTCGAATTATTTGCATTTTTTTTGTAACACAGCGCAAAATTTTCGGAAGTAATGAGTAAACATCAACACGGCAATAAAAAATTCAACAAAGGAGGACAAAACATGACAACACAGCTCACAAACATCTTCACGTCAGCACGCCTGCTAGCTGCCACCATGACCTCGATCTTGCTGCTGGGTATCCTGGCGCCCACTGCCTCAAGCGGCACGAGCGATGGCTTCTTGAATTTCAGCAACAAGCCGTTTGTTCGCGCGGAGCCTACCATCACCACATTCGATGCTCCGGGCGCGGGGACAGGCCCTGGCCAGGGCACACAGCCGTTCGCCATCAACCCGGCGGGGCTAATCACGGGATTCTACCTTGACGCCGGCGATGTGTATCACGGCGTCCTGCGTACTCTGGACGGCGCCATCACCACGTTCGACGCTCCGGGCGCGGGGACAGGCCCCGGCCAAGGCACTCGGCCCTTTAGCATCAACCCGGGAGGGACGATCTCGGGACGCTACGTTGACGCCGGCGATGTGGGTCACGGTTTCCTGCGCACTCCGGACGGCGCGATCACTACCTTCGACGTCCCGGGTGCGGGCACAGGTCCCGGCCAGGGCACCCACGGCGACAACATCAATCCGTCGGAGGCGATCGCGGCACGATACAGCGACGCGAGCGGTATGTATCACGGCTTCCTGCGCGCTCCGGACGGCACCATCACTACGTTTGATGCTCCGAACGCCGGCACAGGGCCCGGCCAGGGCACCTTTGTTTTTGTCACCGATTGCCTCAACCCTGCCGGGGCGATCACGTCAGCTTCCCTTAACGCGAGCAATGTATGGCACGGCTTCCTGCGCGCTCCGGACGGCACTATCACCACGTTCGATGCTCCGGGCGTAGGCACAGGTCCTTTCCAGGGCACACTCCCGCTCGGCATCAACCAGGCAGGAACGATTGAGGGATTCTACGTTGACCCGAGTGATGTAAATCACGGGTTCGTACGCGCCTCGGACGGCACTATCACTACGTTCAACGTTCCGGGCGCCGGCACAGGTCCCTTCCAAGGCACCTTGCCCGCGAACATCAACGCGTCAGGGGCGGTCACGGGAAACTACGTTGACCCGAGTGATGTAAATCACGGGTTCGTACGCGCCTCGGACGGCACTATCACTACGTTCAACGTTCCGGGCGCGGGGACCGGCCCTGGCCAAGGCACTGTCCCTATTTGCAACAACCCGGTCGATGCGATCACCGGATACTATATTGACACGAGTAATGTGTTTCACGGTTTCCTGCGAAGCCCGTAACGACGCAGAATCTGTACGGACGCAAACGTGCGCGCGCCGATGCCATTATTACGGGAAGCTTCCCTAACGAGTCTTTTGGTGCCTGGGTGGCGTCGGCGGGGGGCGTGAACAATGATGGCGTGCAAGACCTCATCGTTGGAGCGCCGCGATTCACGGACTATTCTTTCTTCCGCCAAACCAGTTTGCCACTTTCGATTATCCCGGCTCGACCGTTACATCGCTAAACGGAATCAATGACGAGGGGATTATCTGTGGTCGTTACAGAGATGCTTCCGGGATTTACCACGGACTCATAGCTCGCGTCACAGGCACACCGCCGACAAATCCGGCGGGCACGGAAATGAAGGCGTTCGATTCCCGGTCGCTGGTCACTCCACTCGGAATGAGTATTTGTACGGCATGATGCAAGCCATCATCAGCAAACCGCAGAGCGAAGACGCAATTGAAAAGCTGGTCGGCGCCGGGATGAAAACGCCGCCTGATATCGGCGTCGCCATGCTCATCGCGGACATGTTCGGCGTGAATCGGACGCCAGCGCTCAAAAAAATTGAATGTCCGACGTTGATTATCGCCTCGGCAAAATCGGATGAACTGGCTCGCCAACAGACGACCGCAAGCCAGATTCCGCACGCGCGTTTCGAAAAAATTGATGATGCCGCGCACGCGGTTTTTCTCGATCAGCCGGACCGCTTTGATGAGTTGCTCAAGAGCTTTGTAGCGAACCTGGCTACAAACATTGGATCCCACTAGTTTTCAGCCACGAGTCCCTGGCATTTTTTTAGATCGAGCTTGCCCGAGGCAAGAACCGGGATTGAATCGACGCGGCGAACGTTCCTCGGAATCCATAAGTTTGGCACGCCGGCGGCACGAAGTTTCTCGCGCAGCTTCTCAGGATCGATATCCACTGCGCTTAGCAACACCAGCGCTTCGCCTTTTGCTTCGTCTTGCACGCCCATCACCGCAATTGGCCGTTCATCCCGGCCGGCTAGCCCGAGTAGTTCGATGATTTTACTTTCAATTGTTTCGTGCGGCACCATTTCGCCGCCGATCTTTGAAAAACGCGAAAGCCGTCCCTCGATGTAAAGGAACCCGTCTTCGTCGAAGCGTCCGATGTCTCCTGTTTTCAACCAGCCGTCGTGCAGAACTTCTGCCGTGCGTTTCGGATCGTCCAGGTAACCTTCGAAAATATTAACGCCACGGAGCCAAAGCATCCCGGTTTGGAAGAGCGAAAGTTTTTGTTCCGTGTCCGGATCGCGAATTTCCGCGGCCATGCCTGGAGCTAGTCGGCCCACCGATCCCAAACGGCTGGATGGCTGCACGTGTTCGCCGGGTTTGGCCGGCTCCAGGTTGGGCAAGTTAACGCTGACCACAGGAGCAGTCTCAGTGAGGCCGTAGCCCTCGAAGATTTTCTTGTGGAACCGCTCCTCAAAATGGCTGGCAAGATCGAGAGGCAATTTTTCTGCGCCGGCAATGATGAGGCGCAGTGTCCGCAGCTGCTGCGGCTCGGCCTTTCGCAAATACAAGCGCAGGAATGTCGGCGTCGCCAGCAGGAAGGTCAGGTTGTATTGCTCGATCAGAGCCGCGCACTTCGCCGCGTCCAACGGGTTCGGATATGCGACGATCCGTACGCCTTCGATGAGCGGATACCACAGTGTGACGGTTGATCCGAACGTGTGAAAGAACGGCAGCGAAGCGAGGATCGCATCCGTCTTCTTCGCGTCGAGCAGAACGCGAAATTGCGAGACATTTCCGACGACGTTGCGATGACTGACCACAACACCCTTCGGATCTCCGGTCGTGCCGCTGGTAAAGAGCAACACTGCTTCGGCTTGACCGCCCTTCTTCGGAATGTTTAAGACTCTCAAAAGCAAACGCGTCGGAAGGAGGAGGGACATGATCCACCAGAAGACAATCTGGCGTTTCATAGACGGGAGCACCTCATCCAGTTTCAGAATTCGTTCCGGCCACGGAAAATCTTTGATGCGCTCCGTGAATGCCGTCGCCGAGATCGCGACGCGCAGATTGGCACGCCTGCAACATGATTCATTTGCCGCGCGCCCCATCGTGAAATTGAGGTCGACAGGAACTTTGTTTGCCAGCGTCACAGCCAAATTTGCGACCATCGAACCTTTGCTGGCGGGCAGAACGATGGCTATTCGTTCGTCGGCGAATTCCTTTTGTAAATAGCGGCTGAACGCTGCCGCCGCGCCGAGCAGTTTTCCGCGGCTCAACTCCGTGTGATCGGTCCCATCGATCACGGCTGTGCTGAAAATTCTGCGCTTTAGACCGCGCACGCATTCTTCAGCAAGATGCCGGTCGAGAGACGCGCGACGACTGAAACAAAACTCGCCGAGCTTAAGCAATTCTTCACGCACGCTGGCAACATCGGCAACTTCGGGTTTGAGTGGTTTACCGAACGCAACAGTTACGGGGTAGGGGATTTGCTTTGGAAATTTGGTGAAAAATCTCCCGCCCTGAAATGAAAAGATTGAGCCCCACAGTTGATCCAGCCACACAGGGACCACCTGTGCGTTTGCGTGGCGCGCGATCACTTCGAAACCACGTTGCAACCGCAACAAGACGCCGCTCCGTTCCAGCTGGCCTTCCGGGAAAAGGCATACGATTTCACCCTCGGCAATTCTTTCGTCAACGGCGCGAACCGCAGCATGCGAACGGCGCCCACTGATTGGAATGCAGCCCAGCGTCCGCAGAATCGGGTGCAAGATCGGTTTGTGATAATACTCCTGGTCAATGATGTAACGAATAGGGCGCGGACAGGCGACCTGCAGAACGAGAGCATCCACCCAGCTGATGTGATTCGGGACCAGCAGAAACCCGTGCTGCGGCAAATTTTCTAATCCGAGCGGAGTAACACGATAAAAGGTACGGACCAATGGCCGGCCAATGAAAAAGAGCGCGCGTTCTGCGGAGGACATTTTGGAAGTCATCGTCTGTGTCATTCTGAGCGAAGCGAAGAATCTCTAGACATTTCTGGACCGATCCCGACGGAAACAAATCAGAGATGTTTCGCTTCGCTCAACATGACAGCGCCATTTAAGAGTTGGTTTCTCTCCATCGTTTATGATTTACAATCGGCAGCGGCCAAACTGCAATCGGCAATTGTCGATGGAATTCGCCCGCAAATCGGTGGCCGGCGCGCGCACCGCACTTTTCCTGCTCCTTGGTATCAATATTTTTAACTACATCGACCGGCAAATTCTGGCGGCGTTGGAGCCTGACATTCGCGCAACTTTCTTCGCACCAAGCGACGTAAACGCCATGTGGAAGACAGGTCTGCTCGGCGACGCCTTTTTTGTGACTTACATGATCAGCGCGCCGATCCTGGGTTTCCTCGCCGACCGGATCTCGCGCTGGATCATCGTCGGCTCTGCTGTGATTTTGTGGAGTTTGGCCAGCGGCGGCTCCGGCTTGGCCACGACTTTCGCGATTCTGTTTGCCACCCGCGTTTTCGTTGGAATCGGCGAAGGCGGCTACGGCCCAGCGGCACCGACAATCCTGGCCGATCTGTTTCCAATCGAAATACGGGGTCGCGTGATGGCGATTTTCTACACGGCGATCCCCGTTGGCAGTGCGCTTGGATATGTAATTGGCGGCGTGGTTGGTGCTCATCTCGGGTGGCGGTGGGCGTTCTATCTTGTGACGCTGCCAGGTCTGCTGTTGGGCCTGCTGTGCTTCTGGCAACGCGATCCTCGCGTCGCAGCAGATAATCTGGACCAAAAATCAGCGCGCCGCAGCGTTCGCGACTACCTGAACCTGTTTCGCACGCGCTCGTATCTCATCAACTGCGTCGCACAAACATTGATGACTTTTGTTACAGGCGGGCTGGGGTTTTGGGCAGCGGCCTATCTGCGTTATCGCAATCAATCTCCCGATTTTGGCATGACGATCTTTGGCTTGATCACCGTAGTAGCTGGTCTGGTCTCGACGCTACTCGGAGGAGTCATTGCCGATCGATTGCGCTCGCGTCTTCCCGGTTCGTACTTCTGGGTCTCTGGAATCGGAATGCTCATCGCGTGCCCTCTTTTCGTTGCGACTCTTTACATTCCGTTTCCTGCTGCCTGGATCACGATGTTCCTGGCAATCTTTTTCCTGTTCTTAAATACCGGCCCGTCAAACACGGCTCTCGCGAATGTTTCGCTGCCGGCCGTCCGCGCGACAGCGTTCGCCGCAAACATTTTCGTCATCCACGCGTTCGGGGATGTGCAGGCGTTTTGGCTGCTCGGTTACATTGGCGGACACGTGAATATGCATGTGGCGTTTCTGTTTGTGTCCGCAATTATCCTCGCTTCGGGTGTCACATGGCTTTTCGGCGTGAAATATCTCCAAGCCGATACAGCCGCCGTAGAAAACAGAACTGCATAGTTCCAATTTGGAGTGCAAAAAAGCCCGGCGCTCACGCGTGCCGGGCTGATTTGCGGTAAAGGCTGAATACCTGAATTTGTTATTCGTCTCCCGGAGGTTTCTCCGAAGGCTTGGTCTCGCGCTTACCTTTCTCGCGACGCTGCGACCCGGTTGCCTTTTCACCAGTAGTGGTCTGTTCTGACGGAGTTTTCGCACTTTCAGATCGCGTTCCGGTTTCGCTGCGACTACTTGGCGGAGTTGGCTTCCCCTGCTTTTCTTTCGCACTCGGCGTTCGTTCACCGGCTCGCTCGGAAAGGCTCGGAGTAGCTGTTTCACGCGCTTTGACCGCTGCGGCTCCGGCTGCGGCGGCCGCACCCGGGTGTGCTCTTCGATCTGCAGGTGAAGCGCTTCCCACTGGCGATTGTGCCGGCGATGCAGCCCCGGCCTGAGCTGCTGTGCCTGTTTGAGTTTGAGCTCCCGCGCCCGTCGCGGCACCTGTTGTTGTGGCTGTGCCGGTTGTCGTCGTGGAAGTACCGCCGGAAACGCCAACGCCAACCGCTGCGCCCGGGCTTACGCCATAATAGGTGTAGACATTGTTGATGTAATCGGGCCTGGAATATTCCTCAATGCGGGCGTAATCGAACACCGGCGCGTTGAAGATACGTTCCCGCTCCACGGTTACGGTGTAAGTGTTAAGATCCGATTGGGGCGAATAGACGGACCAGGGAACTGCTACCATTTTGCCGCCGCCTCCGGCAACTCGGCCACCGCCTCCACCCCCAGTGGAAAGAACCGTGTAAGCCATGCAGCCCGTGCTGCGGTCGATCACGACGTCTTTGATTGTACCGATTTCTTCGCCTTGAGAAGATTTCACCGGCTTTCCGACGAGCTTGCTCGTCTCAATGTAAGTCGTGCTGCTGCTAGTCGTGGTTTGATTCTGCGCGTATGTAGAAGCCACGGCCAATCCCAAAAAGGCAACGATGGTTCCTATGGAGAATAATGTTTTCATGATCGATCCCTGTTTAGGCTCAGCCTTGTGCGAGCCGACAAAAGAGAATCGTTGCACCCGACTGCGGCGGATGTGAAAACACGTCGCGACCGAGTAAACTAGACTCCCTTTATTTATGCTTGTTTTTCGCGCATTCTCGACTGGACTGTTGATGCTGCTCTTTGCCAAAGTCCAAGCCGCGGGCGTTCCTGACGATTGCACGCAGCTGATTGTCGCAGTCGCTCCCAGTTGGAACTCAATGCGGGGAGAGCTGCGATTATTCGAACGAACACGCAGTGGAGAATGGGCATCAGTGGCTGGGCCTTTTCCAGTGCTGTTTGGCAAGAATGGCCTGGCGTGGGGTACGGGTCTCGCCGGGCAAAACGAGCAGGGTCTTCGAAAGCAGGAAAGAGATGGCCGCGCGCCCGCTGGAGTTTTCGAAATTGGCCAGGTGTTCGGATACGCTCCGCACCTTCCGCCGGGAGCTGATTATCCATATCACCAAGTCACTGAAGCCGACATTTGGGGCGACGACCCGCGCTCACCCAATTACAACCGCCACATCGTAATTGACCCCAAAAATCCTCCAGACAATTACAGCCACGAAAAGATGCGCTCGGCTGACTTCGCATACGAGTGGTTGGTTGAAATCAGGCATAATTCCGATCCACCTGTGCCCGGTGCGGGTAGTGCGATCTTTTTTCACATTCGACGTGGCGTGAATCGGCCAACGACTGGTTGCACCACGATGGCGAAGGAAAATCTCGTGAAAATGATCACCTGGCTTCGAGCGAACCGCCATCCGTGTTACGCAGTGTTGTCTGCCGCCGAATACGACAAGAAATGGCGTTCATGGAATCTACCGCCGCCACAAACTCCGAACCCCGGCGGGTCTTCCGTACGATGACCTACATGCTTTAGCCCCAAAAGTTAGGCGGGCGAATCCGCGACCGTCTTCTGCCGATGTGCTTTCCAACACTCCAAAAAGGCAGGCGCGAAATCTTCCGGTCGGGCTGTTGTCCAGCCGTCGACTGCGGACGTCGGCAGGAATGCGCCTTGTTCAATTTCGGCGCGGTTTGGTACGAAATCCCCCGATGCCGCGCCATCATAAAGCCAAATGAATTCGTGATCGGTGCGTTCAGAGGCGGGAAGCTTCGCAACGCTCCGAAGCGGCACGGTGACGCCTAATTCCTCGTTCAACTCGCGTTGCGCGGTCTCGTCGTAAGTTTCGCCAACCGCGACGTGGCCCGAAACGCTCGAGTCCCACTTTAGTGGATGCCGGTCTTTCGAGCGTGAGCGTTGCTGCAAATACACTTCGCCGGCTTCATTGAAGAGGAGGATATGAACGGCGCGATGCAGCAAGTTATTCCCATGCACCTCGGAGCGGCTTTCGGACCGCAGAATTCGATCGTTTTTGTCGACGACTGGGAATCGTTCGTCTTGTTCCTGGCTTGCGTCAGCGCGTGCCGGCGGCGCAATTGAATTGGTCAGCGCAATCCACTGCGACAACGACAACTCTTCCGCTCGAACTCGTGGGTCGATGTTCAGAGCGCGCGCGAGTGTCTCCCAGTCAGTGACATATTCACGCAACAAGTTTCTCAATTGTTTTCGTCTCTGAGAAAACCCGTCATGAATCAATTTCAATAGCAGATCATTATCTCGCTGAGGCAGATCGCGTGGATCGCGTTGTAGCAGTCGCACAATTGCGGAATCGACTTCAGGCTGCGGGAAAAAGACAGTCGAAGGGACGGTGCGCAGATACTTTATGTGATGATGCAGTTGCACCCGCAAGGTCAGTCCTCCGTAATCATGCGTGCATGGCACCGCCGAAAGGCGCGTTGCGACTTCCTTCTGTAACATCAACATACACAGCGATATAGGACTCGGTTGACTGACAAATTTTAATAGCAGCGCGCTCGAGATGCTGTAAGGAAGGTTGCCAATCAGCTTTGCGCGGCGGTGCGCAAACAGCACGCGTGCATCGAACTTCAGCGCGTCGAGGTTCAGGACCTCAAGCCTCTGATGATCGAATCGCGTCCGCAAGAACTCGGCCAGTCGTCTGTCGCTTTCGAGAGCTAGAACGCGCGCTCCTTTCTCAAGGATAAAGCGAGTCAGAGCGCCCAGCCCAGGTCCGATCTCGACGACGTAATCCTCCGAACTGATCTGCGCCTGGTCTACAATCCAGCGGGCAAGATTCTGGTCGTGCAGAAAATTTTGTCCGAGCCTTTTGGCGGGCGACAACCGGATTTCTCGAAGCGTCGCGCGTATGTCCGACAGCTTCATATGAATCTTCCGCAGCACGCAGCCCGGTGCTGGAAATTGCGACCGCTGTTCACAAAACCGTGTGAACAAAATCCATGTGAGACCGAGACTTATTCACAAGTTATTCAGCGCTTAAAAGCTCCCAGCGAATCGCGCAACCAACCCGATTTTTTCGAAGAACTCTTTCGATCGGCCAGATACTTTTGCCGTGCGGCCTTCAATGACACGCCGCCGATAAAGAACGCGGCTGCGGCGCGGCCAATTGCGTACGTCCCCGCGCCGGCAACCATGCCACAAACCACGTTGCCCCAGCCCGGAAAGAACTTCAGGATTGCTCGCGCACCTTCCCGCAGCAGCATTCCCGCGCCCACATTTGCGCCAAGTGCAGTGATGAATTCCGCCGCGGCGCGCAGGCTTCGTTCTCGACCGCTGACGTACATGATTCCGGACACCATCATCGCTTGCAGTGCAGTTAAAATCGGCATGTCGGCCAGCGGAATAGGCTGCATGCCGATTGCCGCGCAAATCGCGGTAGTAGATTTGATCAGCATCTGCGCGACGTGCTGCTGCGCTTCGCGATCGCGCGAAATTCGAATGATTTCAATCTTCGCAGTGTTTGGGAGTTGCTGCGTCAGAAGCGACAACAAGCCGCGGGTTTCGCCGGATTGCTGCCCTGTGAATTCGATGACCTTCAACAAACGGTCGCGGGTCGCCGGCTGCGCGTTCAACGCTTGTTGGAATTGTGCAGTGCGCGCAGCAGATCCAAAAGAAATGCCGATGAGTTTGGCGTCGCCCAGCGCTGCGCCAAATCCATATTGCACACGCAATGCGAGGCCGGGCGAGCCGTCGAGACCGGCGATCCCAGTATTTGCGTCCTCGTCATCAAGAACGAAAACGATATCGGCAGGGCGGCGTTCGAGCTCTTCTTCGACTTGAGCCGCGGCGGCATGATCGGCGTCCCGCGCATCCAGAACTGAAATCGTTCCACGACTGGCTATGTCCCAATCGACCCACCGGTGCACAGGCATCAGGGCGACATTCACTTCTTCCTGTGGACTGGGCGAAAATAACACGTTGAGGAGCCGGTGCGTCGGCGTCCTGCTCGATCCAATAAGTAGAAACCGGGGCGGCCGCTGTTGGAGGAACAACTCTTTTAACGGCGTAAGCTCGCGCAAAACCGGTCGGCGGATTTTCTCCGGCAGCCTTGCGAGCAGGCGTTCAAGTCTCTCAACGATGTGCAATAGCGCAGTCTGATTCATTTTTCTTCGGCAGTGCGAAACCGCCGCGACAGAATTCTCGATGTGGACTGACAAAAGCGAAAGCCGGAAATCATTTTCCCTTCGCTGCATCTCTGTTTATAGAACCTTCATGACCTTGAATACTGAAATTCTTTCGAAAGCTGCGGACCAGGCACGCGGTTTGTGCATGGACGCTGTGCAAGCGTCGCAATCCGGGCATCTTGGACTGCCGCTCGGCTGTGCGGAAATCGGCGCAGTGCTCTTCGGGTACGCGTTGAAGTACAACCCCGCTCAGCCGCGCTGGATCAATCGCGATATCTTCGTCCTCTCGGCCGGGCACGGCAGCATGTTCCTTTACGCCTGGCTGCACATGAGCGGTTACGATTTGCCGATGTCTGAAATCAAACGATTCAGGCAATTGCATTCCAAGACGCCCGGGCACCCCGAATTCGGCGAAACGCCCGGCGTGGAATGCACAACGGGTCCGCTC
This sequence comes from Candidatus Udaeobacter sp., assembly GCA_036270025.1. Taxonomy (GTDB): domain Bacteria; phylum Verrucomicrobiota; class Verrucomicrobiia; order Chthoniobacterales; family UBA10450; genus Udaeobacter. Next base: position 15,028 of record DATBDI010000066.1, read on the forward strand.
GGTCAGGGAATCGGCAATTCGGTGGGCATTTCCGTGGCAACAAAAATGGCGGCAGCGCGTTTCAACACTGATGATCATAAGATTTTCGATCAGCATGTCATCTGTTTGTGCGGCGACGGCGACATGCAGGAAGGCGTCGCCTCCGAAGCGTGCGCGCTGGCCGGTCATTGGGGCCTTGATAATTTGATCTACATCTACGACTCGAATGCCGTCACGCTCGATGCCGCAGCAAAGGAGACTCAAAGCGAAGACACCGGCAAACGCATGCAGGCCTACGGCTTCGATGTTCAGGAGATCGATGGCCAGGATATGCGACAGTTTCTCGACGCGTTGGAAGTCGCAAAGGAGCGCAATAACGGCAAGCCGCAATTCATCATTGCGCACACCTTGATCGGCAAAGGCATCCCGGAAGTGGCAGGCACGTACAAGGCGCACGGAGAAGCGGGCGCGAAGTTTGTCGACGCGGCGCGAAAGGCACTCGGCTTACCGGACGAACATTATTTCGTGTCGAAGGATGTGTATGACTATTTTGCCGAGCACAAAAAGAAGCTGCTCGCTGATTACGATCGCTGGGAAGAAACGTTCAATGCGTGGCGCAAAAAAAATTCAGATAAGGCGGAAATGCTCGACAACGGCTTGGCGCGAAAAGTTCCCGGCGATCTGCTCGAGATCATCCCGGAGTTTCCGAAGGATGCAAAACTGGCCACGCGCAAAGCCGGCGGCGAAGTGTTGCAGCCCATCGCGAAAGCGATGCCGTTGCTGATCAGCGGCAGTGCCGATCTGTACGGATCGACAATGAATTACATTAAAGACGGCGGCGATTTTATGCGGGACACTCCCGGTGGCCGCAACATCCGCTTCGGCATTCGCGAGCACGGAATGTGCGCAATCCTTAATGGCATTTCCTATCACGGGCTCTTCCGCGCTTCAGGTGCAACGTTCCTGGTGTTCACGGACTATTGCCGTGCTGCCATTCGGCTGAGCGCGCTGGCGAAGCTTCCCAGCGTTTACATTTTTACCCACGACTCGATCGGCGTCGGCGAGGACGGTCCAACCCATGAACCGGTGGAGACTGTCAGCTCAGTTCGTCTGATGCCGAACATCGACGTGATCCGGCCGGCTGATCCCGAGGAAACCGCGGGTGCGTTTGTAGCGGCAATGCAGCGAACCGACGGTCCGACTCTGCTCGCGCTCACACGTCAGACAGTTCCAATTTTGAACGACATCGATCCAAACGTGCGTCGCGAAGGAGTGCTGCGCGGAGGTTATGTAGCAAAGAGAGAGACCGCCAAGCTCGATCTGATCATCCTCTCGTGTGGGAGCGAATTGCAGCACGCGCTTGTTGCAGCGAAAGAACTCGGCGACAGCGTGCGCGTTGTGTCGATGCCGTGCTTCGAAAGGTTCAATCGCCAGCCACAACAATATCGAGAGGAGGTCTTGCCAGACGAGTGTCGCAGACGCGTGGCCATCGAAGCCGGCGTGACCGAGATTTGGTACCAATACGTCGGCCTTGATGGAAAAGTCGTCGGCCTGCACGAATTCGGCTTGAGCGCGCCGGGTGCCGAAGTGATGAAGCAGCGCGGCATCGACGCGCAGCACGTAATCGAAGCTGCGAAAAGCCTTCAGTAGCGCACGCGTCTCGCTTGCTGGTTTCGGCGTCCCGCCGAAACAGGCTTTTTTTCAACGTCGTCGTTTCGGCGAGTAGGCGTCCCAAGAAAAGTCCGCGATGGCGAGGACGCCATCGTCAGCACGCCATCGTCAGCACGCCAGACGCGTGCGCTACCCTAAAACGCCTCTTCCGGTTCCACTGCTTCGTCGGCACGGTCTACAAAACGCGTGAACTCGTTTAGGAATGTCAGTTTAACATCGCCGATCGGGCCGTTCCGTTGTTTCGCGATTATTAGTTGGGCTTTACCTTTTAGCTCTTCGCGCTCCTCGTCAGTGTCTGCGTAGTATTCTTCACGCACGAGTAATCCCACCAAGTCCGCATCCTGCTCGATTGAACCTGACTCTCGCAAGTCCGCTAACCTGGGAACTCCTTTGCCAGTACCCGTTCGAATCTCCGGATTGCGATTTAATTGGGCCACCACAATGATTGGTATGTTTAGCTCCTTCGCCAAACCTTTGAGACCGGCTGAAATCTCGGAGATTTCCAACTGCCGATTGTCCTGCGCTCGGCGTGAGGTCGATCGCAGCAGCTGCAAATAATCAATAATGATAAGCTGTAGATCTTGTTGGGCCTTCATCCGGCGTGCTTTCGCCCGCAATTCCAGGATGTTTAGACCGGCGGTGTCGTCGATGAAGATCCTGGCTTCTGCAAGTTTGGAAGCCGCATGTGTCAGCTTTGGAAAATCGGCCTCAGCAAGAAACCCATCTCTCGTTTTGGCCAGGTTGACGCGAGCTCGTGAACAAAGCATGCGCTGAACAAGTTGTTGGGCGCTCATCTCCAGGCTGAAAATCGCGACAGGAAGCTTCGCCTCAATCGAAGCGTGTTCCGCAATGTTCATTGCTAGCGCTGTTTTACCCATGCTCGGCCGCGCTGCGATCACGATCATCTCTGAACGATGTAGGCCGCTCGTCAGTTTATCGAGGTCGCGAAATCCCGTAGAGATCCCTGTAATTGCGCCTTTATTCTCAAAGAGCTTCTCGATTGACTCGAGAGTGCTCATGACTTGCTCCTTCATGGAAAGCATCTGGCCTTTGAAACGGTCTTCGCCCACGGCGAAAATCCTTTGCTCCACTTCGTCGAGCAGGTTATTGACCTCGTCCTGCTCTTCGTACGCGCGACGCACGCTCTCGGTGGCGGCCGAAATGATCTCGCGCAGAATGTATTTGTC
>DATBDI010000067.1:0-3298 GCA_036270025.1 Candidatus Udaeobacter sp.
TGCCAATGCAGACTCGTTGTGGGTTAATGCGCCGCCTTTATGACTCCAGTCAAAACATTTCTCGGTTATCCGTATCCGCTCGGCGCGACATGGACGGGGAATGGAGTCAACTTCGCGATTTTTTCCGAGCACGCCGCGAGCGTTGAGCTTTGCTTATTCGACAGTGTACAGGCGAGGGAAGAAAACGTTCGCATCCCGGTAACCGAACAGACTGATCAAGTCTGGCACGTGTTCCTAGCCGACGTGCGGCCCGGCCAGTTGTACGGTTTTCGCGTTGCCGGTCCATACGAGCCTGAGCGCGGACTGCGCTTTAACAGTTCAAAGCTCTTACTCGACCCGTATGCGAAAGCGATCGCCGGCGACGTGAGCTGGGCGGATGAAATGTTCGGCTACGTAATGGGCGACAAAAAGGAAGATTTGAGCCAGGATTTTCGCGACGATGCCTGGGGCGTGCCGAAGTCTGTTGTAATCGACACGGCATTCGATTGGCAGGGCGACCGCAAACCCGCCATCCCGCTTTGCGATTCTGTGATTTATGAGGTGCACGTCAAAGGGTTCACCAAACTTTGGTGGGATGTGCCCGAGGGATTGCGTGGCACATACGCGGGTCTCAGTAGCCCGGCGGCCATCGATTATTTAAGAAAGCTCGGCGTCACTGCGGTCGAGCTGCTGCCTGTGCACGCGCACATCGAGGACAAAATTTTGGTCGATCGCGGCCTCACGAATTATTGGGGTTACAACCCGATTGGATTTTTCGCGCCGCATGGAGAGTACTCGAGCAGCGGGCAAATGGGCGAGCAGGTCTTGGAATTCAAATCGATGGTGCGCACCCTGCACGCCGCTGGAATCGAAGTCATTGTGGACGTGGTTTACAATCATACTGCCGAGGGAAATCAGCTCGGCCCCACGCTTTGTTTCCGAGGAATCGACAACCTGGCTTATTACTGGCTGCACCCGGAGAATCCCCGCTTCTACCTGGATTTCACGGGCACGGGCAACAGCTTCAACACACTGCACCCCCGTGCGCTGCAACTGGTGACAGACAGCCTCCGTTACTGGGTGCTCGAGATGCACGTGGACGGATTTCGCTTCGACCTTGCGCCTGAGCTCGCGCGCAATCACGACGGCGTAAACAAACTGCATCCGTTTTTTCAGGCGATCCAGCAGGACCCGGTCCTTTCGCAGGTAAAGCTGATCGCGGAGCCATGGGACGTTGGCGTTGGCGGATATCAGGTTGGAAATTTTCCGGTGCTTTGGTCGGAATGGAACGGCAAGTATCGCGACGCGGTGCGCAGTTTTTGGAAAGGCGACGAAGGCCGCATCGGCGACATCGGGTACCGCCTCGTCGGCAGCCCCGATCTTTATCAACACGATGGTCGCCGGCCATATGCGAGCATCAATTTCATTACGTCGCATGACGGGTTCACACTCAGCGACCTTGTCAGTTACAACCAAAAACACAACGAATCGAACGGCAGCAACGACGGCGACGATAACAACCTGTCGTGGAATTGCGGCGTCGAAGGTCCGACTGACGATCCGCAAATCAATGCGCTGCGTGAACGCCAGCGTCGCAATTTTCTGGCCACACTGTTTCTTTCCCAGGGTGTGCCGACGTTTTTGGGCGGAGACGAATGGGGCAGAACGCAGAAGGGCAACAATAATCCCTACTGTCAGGACAACGAGATCAGCTGGTTCGATTGGACCCGCGACGAAAAGCAAAATGCGTTTCTGGAATTCACGCGCAAGCTGATTGCGTTTCGCCGTGAGCATCCGGTATTTCGGCGGCCAAAATTTTTTCAGGGCCGTCGCATTCCCGGCTCCGAGATTCGCGATGTGATGTGGTTCAATCCAGGCGGCAATCAAATGAGCGAGGAAGACTGGGCCTCGTCGTTTGTTCGATGCATTGGCATGCTGCTGAGCGGCGATACGTTCGATGTTCGTACTTTTGAAGGCGAACCTGTCCGCGACGATACGTTCCTGCTGCTGATTAACGCGCACCATGAATCCATCGCGTTTGTATTGCCCGGCCGGGAAAACCTTGGGTGGCAACTGATTCTCGATACAATGGACCCATGCGGTTTTCTGGCTGAGCCAAAAAAATTTGCATCCGGTGACGACATCGACCTCGGTGGGCGCGCCTGTTATTTGCTTCAACTGGTCAGTGGCGCGCAGGCGCAGGCACGCGAGGAGTCCTGGAAAAAGCGGCCCGTGGCGTTTCCTCCGCTTAGCGCAGAGCAAGAGCGGGCCGCTCGCGCATAAGATTCCGTAGCGTTGGCGCGCGATCCGCGGAACAGAATTCCAGCAACGCAATGTTGTTGCGAGAAACGAATTAGCTTATAGAGATACAAAGCGCGTGTTTTCATGCGCAGCCATTTTTTTGGCCAGCGATTTGCGAAATGACACCGAGTTCTCTTGTGATCGTCACCGACCGCGGCGGGTTGAAAGCATATCGGGTAGACGAAACGCCCACGCGCGGACCCAGCCTGCAACTCGTCCAGGCGTTCAACATCACTGACGCGCATGGGAAATTGGTGGACAAACTGAGTGACGTCGCCGGGCGGTTCCCGGTGAGCGACGGCGCCGGCAGTCATCACAGAGGGGCTTCCGTCGCAGAACGCACGCAGATCGAAGTCGAAACCGACCGCCGTATTCAGAAAGAGCTCGCTGATCAAATCACAAAGATTGTTTCCAGCAACGGGAAGGAGGGCTGGTCGTTTGCTGCGCCGGCGGAGATTCATTCGGCCATTGTCGATCTTTTGCCGCCTGCCGCGCGGGACCGAATCGTCGAACATGTGAAATCGGATTTGCTAAAGGTGGAACCGGCGAAACTGATTTCGCGATTTCGTTCCTTGCAGCAAATTTGAATGCGTTATGCGCGCCACAATTGTCATCCCGAAGGGAGTGAGAGACTTCACAAACCCGCGCGCATCACGCAACCTCGCGAAGGGGCTCACCACTTCGACGCCGACGTCTCTCGCCGTCTGCGCGGCTCAGCCCGACACCGCACGTTTTTCTTATCGCCTTCGCCCGTATGGAATCTAACTTCTAATTAATTCACCCCCTTATGGAACTACCTGTTAAGATCTCGTATCGCGGTCTGGAAAAATCTGACCAGATCGACAACCTCGTTTTTGAATACGCATCGCGACTGGAAAGATTTTGCGATCACATCAACCGCTGCGACGTGGCGATCGAGCAGACCAATCACACGCATCAAAAGGGAAATCCGTACCGGTGCCGGATCGATGTCACTGTACGGCCGCGCCACGAGCTGGTCGCGGACGAAAGGGGGATG
>DATBDI010000068.1:0-4181 GCA_036270025.1 Candidatus Udaeobacter sp.
TACATCACCGTTCATCGGCGGTTTGTGGACGGTTTTTTGCTGAAGTATTCCCAGTTGGAGGAGGTTGAAACGATTGATGAAATCAACCATCCGATTATCCGGGAAGCGCTGAAGCTCGCCGGCGTGCAGGAGCGCAATTTAGAAATAGCCAGCGTCGCCGATATTCCAGCCGGGACCGGGCTGGGTTCGTCTGGCAGTTTTACGACAGGCTTGCTTAAGGCCCTGCACGCTCTTCGCAAGAACCTTGTTCATCCATCTGAGCTTGCGGAGCAGGCGTGTTGCGTCGAACTGGAAAAACTCGGCGAACCGATCGGTAAACAGGATCAATATATCGCCGCGTACGGTGGGATCACTTGCTTTCATTTCCTGCAGGACGGCCGTGTGCAGGCAGCGCCGTTGAACATTTCCGAGGAGACTCTCCTTAATCTTGAGGATAATCTGTTGCTGTTCTTTACCGGTTACTCGCGTTCAGCTTCAAAGATTTTGCAGGAACAGCACGATAAGAGCCTGCAATTGAACAAAGCGATGCTCGAGAACCTCCACTTCGTGAAAGAGCTTGGCCAAAGAACTCAGCGCGCGTTGGAGGCCGGCAATCTTCAGGAGTTCGCGCGACTGATGGATGTTCACTGGCAGCGCAAGAAGGAACGCTCAGCCAGCATGAGCAATCAGCGCATCAACGAGTGCTACGATTGCGCGATGGCTAATGGTGCGCTCGGCGGAAAATTAATCGGGGCAGGCGGTGGCGGTTTCCTGATGTTTTACGCTGACGACAAAGCTCGGTTGCGCCATGCAATGCGCGAGCAGGGATTGGTCGAAGTCCGCTTTCGATTCGAGCCCGAAGGCACCAAGACGTTGATTCTGCATCAATGACCGAGCACGGGACGGAGATTGATCTCGCCAATTGGCCGGTGGCCATTCTGGCAGGCGGACTTGCCACGCGGTTGCGTCCGGAGGCAGACAAAACGCCCAAAGCGCTGTTGACCGTCGCGGGCGAGCCGTTCCTGTTGCATCAATTGCGGTTGCTGCGTGCGAACGGTTTTCGCAAGATCGTGCTTTGCGTCGGGTACCTCGGCGAAATGATTAAAGCGCAGATCGGCGACGGAACCGACATTGGTTTGCAAATTACGTATTCATTTGACGGCCCAAACCTTCTTGGAACCGGCGGCGCGCTAAAACGGGCGCTCCCGAATCTTGGTCAAGAATTCGTGGTGATTTATGGCGACTCGTATATGCCGGTCGACTACGGCGCGGTTGTGGAAGCTTTTGTTCGGAGCGGCAAACCGGCTTTGATGACTGTCTTGAAAAACGAAGGCCGCTGGGACACAAGCAACGTCCAGTTCGAAGACGGAAAAATTCGCCGTTACGACAAGAGATTGCGCACAGCGGAAATGCGCTACATCGACTACGGCATCGCGGTTTTGAGCGCCACAGTGTTCGAGTCGGTCCCTGGCGATGTGCCGTTCGATCTCGCAAATCTTTACTCGCGCCTGGTGTCAGACAAACAAATGGCTGCGTATGAAGTGAAAGAGCGCTTTTACGAAATCGGCTCGCGCCACGGTCTTGCCGAACTTGATTCTCTTTTGCGCGGCAAAGCGGCTATCGTTTCGCCATGAGTTATTCCGAGCAGCACCTGCGCGAGGTAACTGAAATAGTTTCCAAAATCGATCCAGCGCTTTGCGAAAAAGCGGTTGAGTTACTGGCAGCGGTGCGCGCGCGGGACGGGCGGCTTTTCGTGCTCGGAGTCGGAGGCAGCGCGGCAAATGCTTCTCATGCAGTGAACGACTTCCGCAAGCTCGCGGGCATCGAGTCCTACGCGCCGACAGACAACGTGTCCGAACTGACCGCGCGCACGAACGACGAAGGATGGCCCTCCGTTTTCGTTGAATGGCTCAAGGGAAGCCGCCTTAACGACAGAGACGCGGTTCTTGTTCTGTCGGTGGGCGGCGGCGACGTTGAAAAAAATGTCAGTGCGAATTTGGTGGCGGCTTTGCAGTTGGCGAAGCAACGCGGCAGCGCCGTTCTCGGCATAGTCGGTCGTGACGGCGGTTATACCGCGCGTGTGGCGAACGTGGCGGTCGTGATTCCGACCGTAAACGCGGCAAACGTCACGCCGCACTCAGAAGCGTTTCAGGCGGTGGTGTGGCACTTGTGGGTCTCTCATCCCGCTTTGAAGGTCGCGCCGACAAAATGGGAAAGCATGCAGTAAGGCAAACGATGGCGAACGACAAAGCCGCTACGGCAGAGATAAATCGCCTCGAGAGACTCATCCATGAAGTCCGCGGTCAGAAGGTGATGCTCGATGCGGATTTGGCGGGCGTGTATGGCGTGTCGACCGCGCGCCTCAATCAGCAGGTCAAGCGGAACCAGGCACGCTTTCCAAGCGATTTCGTGTTTCAACTTACCGGCACCGAGTACGAAGCTTTGATGTTGCAAATTGCAACATCAAAGACCGGGCGCGGCGGTCGTCGAAAGCTCCCGTACGCATTTACAGAACACGGCGCGATCATGGCGTCAATGGTGCTCAACACTCCGCGGGCGGTTCAAATGAGTGTCTACGTTGTTCGAGCGTTCGCGGGGATGCGGGCGATGCTCGGTGAGCGCCGGGAATGGACAAGCGCTCTGCGGTCATTGGAGAAGGAGCTCAAACAACGCGTAAATGCGCACGAGGCAGCGATCGTCTCCATCTTGCAACGGCTGATGGATCTGATCGATCCACCTCCACTGCCTGAACCGCCGAAGAGGGAGATTGGCTTTCACGTTAAGGAAGCCCGCAGCCATTATGTCGTCCGTCGCCGGCGTTGAAATAGCACGACGCGCCATTTTCCTGGATCGGGACGGAGTGCTTAATCGCGCGGTGGTTCGGAATGGGCGGCCATATCCGCCGGTTCGCATCGAGGATTTCGAACTTTACGATGACGCAGTTGCCGGCTGCGCGCGGCTGAAAGCGGCGGACTTCCTCCTGGTCGTAATCACGAACCAGCCGGACGTCGGCCGCCGGACACAAACGCGCGAAATGGTCGAGGCGATGCACTTAAAATTGCGATCGGCCATTCCGTCGATTGACCGGATCGAAGTTTGTTATCACGCCGGCGAGCAGCATGGCGAGCCGTGCGAATGTCGCAAGCCGCGGCCGGGAATGATCCTGCGAGCCGCAGCCGAACTGAATGTTGATCTTCCCGCCAGTTACGTTATCGGCGATCGATGGCGCGATGTCGACTGTGCGCGCGCTGCAAGTTGCCGTGCGATCTTTATTGATCGTGGCTATGAAGAAAAATTGCGCGAAAGGCCGGACTTTACCGTTGCGAATTTCAATGACGCCGTGGACACAATTCTGCGCGACGCGCGCGGCTGATAATACTTGCTTTCCGGGCCTGGGATTTGGTAGCCTTTACGGGATGCAACGGTTGTTGGATTTGCCGGTAAAAATTTTCGCCGACGGCGCGGATCTCAAAGGCATCGTAGACCTGTATCACCAGCCTTACATTCATGGTCTGACGACCAATCCGACTTTGATGCGAAAAGTTGGTCTGACGGATTATGAAAGCTTCGCCCGGGATGTGCTGAAAGAGGTAAAATCGAAGCCGATTTCATTTGAAGTGTTCTCTGATGATTTTCCGGAGATGCGTCGCCAGGCGCTCAAAATGCACGAGTGGCAGGAGAATGTGTACGTGAAAATCCCCGTCACGAACACAAGCGGCGAATCCTCGGTCCCGCTCATCGAGCAGCTCGCTGATGAGGGGGTAAAGGTGAATGTCACCGCGTTGCTAACGCCGCGTCAGGTAAAAGCGGTTACTGCTGCATTAAACCCGGACGTGCCGGCCGTTATTTCCGTTTTTGCCGGCCGCATCGCAGATACCGGTGTCGATCCATTGCCGATCATGAAGGAGTCGCTTGAAATCGTAAGCGGCTTGCCGAAAGCTGAACTTCTCTGGGCAAGCGTTCGCGAGGTCCTAAACGTCTTCCAAGCGGCGGCCTGCGATTGCGATATAGTTACGGTCCCTCACGATATTCTGAAAAAATTGGTTACACTCGGTGGCAAAGATCTCGACGAACTCTCGCTCGACACGGTGCGCATGTTTCATCAGGACGCCGTCGCCGCCGGGTTTAAATTGTAGAACCGCTCACCGGAACGCGCGTGAACGAAGAGACCGGCCCTGTTGCATCTCAATCGGAGCCCCCAA
>DATBDI010000069.1:0-5104 GCA_036270025.1 Candidatus Udaeobacter sp.
TCAGCCTGCCCTTCGGGACCGGACCAGTCAGACGCGCAACGACTTTGCGCCAGTCGGTTTCGCCGGTTGCGATCACTTCGTCCGCGCCGGGATGTTTTTTGCCGGTGACTTTTAGGTAATAGGCGTAAAACGGCTCATCGACGACAAAAGTATCCCCTCGATTGCCCCAGGCGCGCATCATTGCGGTCGATATGTTTCGCGGGCCAGACCACATCGCGATGCGGATTGGCTGAGGCATCTGCAAAGATTCTCGTGCGGCTGCGCGATTTGCGAGCCGAAATCGGATCTTCCGATTACCCGCGCCCGAGTTAGCTCTTGGCGAAAACGCCTAGCAGCGGACGGCGTGAAGGTATCTTTGAGCGAAAATCGCTGACAAAGCCGTCCTCAGTTCTAATCTCAACGTGACCCGCTGCCCGTTTAGCGTCATAAACCAACACCGAGCCGACTGGCGCCTGATACGGGTCGGATACCGGGAGCTTCTTAAACCCGTAGTTCTTCACTAACTCTTGACCAGCCTGTTTAGCTAGCGGCGTCTGCGGTCTCGACTTCACCACGCCAGCAGCAACAAGTGCTTCTTTCACAAATTGCCAGCACTTCTTAAGTGAGTGGGCGTGGGCGCGTTCCTGAGCAATCGTCGCCGCCCGACGTAGTTTTGGATCAATATTTGAATCCATCTTTGCACACGGCTCCACGATTTTCTTCGGATAATATTTGTCCACGATCTCGGCGGATTGCTCTTTACCGGACGCGTCTGTGAAAACAAAATTTGGCTTGGGGGCCGAGAACACCAGCGCGAACGCTGGGCGCGGACAAAATACCGCGCATGCTGAAATCATGAGGGTGAGGGTGAGAAGTTTTCGCATAAAGCGCGCGTCATATCGGGCATATCAACCGAGGTCGCAACTGATTTTTTTTAGAAAAATTCAGCTTTTTCGTTTGACATCCGCCGATTGCATAAATCCCTGAGCCTGAGGCCCGAATGCGAGAGCCCTTCCGGCGCGAGACACCTGGAAAAATTGGAGAAATCCTGTAGCCACCGGCAGGTGGCCGGTCCCACCTGGCGCACTACGGTCGAACGGCCCACAGGGCCGTGGCTACAGCGTGTGCTTGCTTAGATTGGTTACAAAGAGGAGACCAGCTCGACCATTCGACGGCGCGTGTTTGGATCGGGCAATCGGCCGTATCCACCTTGCATATTATCTTCAAGGTGCTGCGGCTTGCCGGTCGCAGGAATGGCACACGTCACCGCCGGGTTTGCGACGATCCATTTCAAGAAAAACTGCGCCCACGATCGGCAATCGAAATCGCCGATCCAATCGGGCAGCGGCTTGGAGCGCACTTTGTCGAAGAGATCGCCCGCTCCAAACGGTCGGTTGACGACCACCGCAACGCCGCGCTCCTGCGCCAGCGGGAGAACACGCTGCTCCGCTTCGCGTTCCATTAGCGAATAATTGATCTGGAGAAAATCCAGCTTCTCGGTTTTCAGAATGTTCTCAATTTGGGGCAATGCACTTGAGTCGTAATGCGTCACACCCAGATAACGGATCCGGCCTTGCTCCTTCCACTGGCGCAGAGTCGCCAAGTGCGTCTGAACATCGAGCAGATTATGCACCTGCATCAGGTCGATTCGGTTTGTGCGCAAAAGGGCCATCGAACGTTCCATGGATTTGATTCCGTTCTCCTTCCCTTGAGTCCAGACCTTGGTCGCGAGAAAAAGTTTGTCGCGAATGCCGAGCGCCGAGGTTAGCTCGCCGATCACGTCCTCGGCGCGTCCATACATCGGCGAGGAATCAATTACGCGGCCGCCGAGTTTCGCTAATAACGAGAGGACCTCTTCAAGCGGCTTGCGCGTGTCGGGCGTGAGATCGACGTCGAACGTTCGCCACGTCCCGAGGCCGATGACGGGCAATTTCTCACCAGAGGAAGGAATGGCGCGCATCAGCATCGTTGACGATTCGTTTTTCGCTTGCCCGCGCGATGTCGAGACCGGCAAGAGCAAACCTGCGGTCGTCCCGCCGATGAGTTTGGCAACTTCGCGTCTTGTCATTTTGATGAGAGATTCCTCGACTTCGCTCGGAATGACAAGAAGGTTGCCGTCTTATGAACCGCCGCCGCTTCGTGAAAATTTCCGCCGTAGCAGCTCTTGCGGCACGGGCAAGGCCCACATCATTATTCGCTGAGCAAGGTGTGAAACCCATGCGGATTCTGATTCTCGGCGGCACCGGATTCACTGGTCCATATCAGGTACGATATGCGCTGAGTCGCGGACATAAGGTGACCACATTTAACCGGGGTAAGACGCATCCCGGCGAATTGCCTGCTGAAGTCGAGCAGCTTGTCGGCGACCGCAACGGTAGTCTCGACGCGCTTAAAAACCGGCAATGGGACGTGGTAATCGATAATCCAACGACGCTGCCCGCCTGGGTGCGCGATGCGGCGCAAGTGCTCAAAGGAAACGTTGATCGATACGTGTTTATTTCGACCATTTCCGTTTACGGCGAGCCGAAACAGGGGCCTGATGAAAACGCGCCGACAGAAAAATACGAAGGCACAGATCCGTACAAGGAAACGATTGAAGCGGTGCGCGCGTCCGGATTCAAAACCTACGGGCCGCTAAAGGCGCTCTCGGAACGCGAAGCTGAGAAATGGTTTCCCGGAAAAACGCTGATCATTCGCCCAGGACTTATCGTCGGTCCTCGCGACGAGAGCGACCGCTTTACGTATTGGCCGGTGCGCATCGATCGCGCAGGAGACGTGCTGGCGCCCGGAAAGCCAAACGATCCCGTCCAGTTCATCGATGCGCGTGATCTTGCTGAATGGACCATTCGCATGGCCGAGAACCGTGAGACAGGAATTTACAACGCGACCGGACCTGGCAAACCCTTCGGCATCGGCGGGATGCTAGACGGAATTAAGGGCGCCTTGAAGTCAGACGCGAAACTCACGTGGGTGAACGAGGAATTTTTGACTGAGCAGAAAGTGCAGCCCTGGTCGGACATGCCGGTTTGGACTGGGAAAGATGATGCGGTTGCGCGAACGAACATTAGTCGCGCGTTGAGCAAGGGCCTGACGTTTAGACCACTCGACGTGACTGCGCGCGACACACTCGCGTGGTTTAAATCGCTTCCGCAAGATCGCCAATCACATCTGAAAGCTGGGCTCTCGCCCGAACACGAAACGCAAGTGTTGAGTGCGTGGAAGCAACAAAAAGCATAGGAGCAATGTCATCCCGAGCGCATGCGAGGGACCTCACAACTGCGGAACCCGTCACGCGAGTAGGAGCGGTCCTTCGCTGACGCTCAGGATGACAACGCGTGTGAAATGAACCGCATCTTCTCCAAGATCGTTGACGTTCGTCCTAACGAAGTCCGCGCGTTGTGGCTTAGCTTCGTTTTCTTTTTTGTCGTACTGGCCGGCTACTACGTGATCCGGCCGATTCGCGACAACATCGGCGCCGCCAGCTATGAAAATCTGTGGTGGATGTTCACCGTGGTTCTGGTGACGATGATCGCCGCCAACGCGCTGTTCTCGATGATTGTCGCGCGCATGTCGCGGCGGAAATTCATTCCGATCGCCTACCGGTTCTTCATCCTGAACCTGATTATTTTTTTCGTGCTGATGCAATACATGCCTCCGGGAAAGCAACGGTGGATCGACGCGTGCTTTTTTGTCTGGGTCAGCGTTTTTAATCTTTTCGCAACCGCGGTGTTCTGGTCGTTCATGACCGATCTATTCACGACTGAACAGGGCAAGCGGCTGTTCGGATTTATCGCCGTGGGCGGTTCGTTGGGAGGAATTCTTGGGCCGATCATCACTACATCGCTCGTGCGTCACGTCAGCACGGGTGTGCTGTTGTTGATTTGCGCCGCGATGCTGGAGATTGCTGCGCAAAGCATCCGTTTTTTCCCCGCGGAATTTCGAAAACACGACGCACAATCAGCAGAAGACGCAGCCGCGGCTGAAAAGCCAATCGGCGGAAAATTCTGGGACGGCGTTACTCACATCTGCAAATCGCCATATCTGTTCGCGCTGTTCCTATTCATTCTGCTTTACACGCTCACTTCAACATGGGCGTATTTTCAGCAGGCCGAGTTAACGAAGACGGGCTTTGTGGATAAGGCAGCGCGCACCGCGTTCTTTGCGAAGCTCGACATGTCGGTGAACACCCTGACGCTGTTCCTGCAGATTTTTCTTACCGGACGGCTCATGAAATTTCTCGGTGTGACGGTGACGCTGCTGTTCATGCCTGTGCTCAGCCTTTTCGGCTTCGCCGCGATGGGTTTCGCTCCAGTTCTCGGGGTTCTCGCCACGTTTCAAGTCGCGCGACGCGCGAGCACCTTCGCGTTCATGCGGCCCGCGCGCGAAGTGTTGTTCACGGTGTTGCGGCGCGAAGACAAATATAAAGCCAAGAGTTTCATCGACACTTTTGGTTATCGGTGTGGCGACCAGTTCGGGGCATGGTCCTATGGCGGCATGCAAGCACTCGGCCTGAAGTTGAGTGCGATCAGTTACATCGCGGTCGCGGTGGTCGCCGGTTGGTGTGCGCTGGGAGTCTGGCTCGGACGCAAGGAGCGCGCATTAGCGCAATCGAAGCGCAACGAGTCAATGGCGCTGACCCACACCGCTGCGCCGGGGGCTGCGTAGTGGCGCGATGCCGTGTCCAGCATCGCTTTGTCAGGCGAAAACAGATTGCGTTCGTCCGTGCGCGCGATAAGTGAAAGTGAAGCAGACAATCCTGTCTGCGAGAGCTTTGCGGGCACGATTGCCTGCATCACGATCAACAACAAAGGAGATTAAAACAATGGCTACACGAACTGGATCGGCTGTTTGGGAAGGCACACTCAAGGAGGGTAAGGGAAACATGAAACTTGGCAGTGGCGCTTTCGAAGGACCGTTTTCATTCCTGTCGCGTTTCGAGAGTGGCAAAGGCACAAATCCTGAAGAACTCATCGGCGCAGCCGAGGCCGGATGCTTTTCGATGGCGCTCGCGTTCAACCTCGAAA
This sequence comes from Candidatus Udaeobacter sp., assembly GCA_036270025.1. Taxonomy (GTDB): domain Bacteria; phylum Verrucomicrobiota; class Verrucomicrobiia; order Chthoniobacterales; family UBA10450; genus Udaeobacter. The sequence goes on from DATBDI010000069.1 coordinate 5,004, forward strand.
AGGCGGGACATCCCGCGAAACGCGTCAGCACTACCGCGACTGTGAAATTGGAGCCCGGCGATGGCGGATTCAAAATCACCTCCATCGACTTGAAGACGGAA
>DATBDI010000070.1:0-12509 GCA_036270025.1 Candidatus Udaeobacter sp.
TTGACTGGCGATACCATGGAGATACGCCCGATCGCAGGGACGCGCCCGCGCGGCGCCACCGCTGCTGGGGACGAGAAAAACGCGGCGGAGCTGCTGGCCGATCCAAAAGAACGCGCCGAACACGTCATGCTTGTTGATCTCGCGCGCAATGACATCGGACGTGTCGCACAGTTCGGATCGGTGCGCGTGACCGAGTTCATGGGAATCGAGCGATACAGCCATGTGATGCACATCGTCTCCAACGTGACCGGGCGCTTGCGCAGCGGTTGCACTCCATTCGATCTGATTAAGGCAACATTTCCCGCCGGCACGGTTTCTGGCGCCCCGAAGATTCGCGCGATGCAAATCATCAGCGAACTGGAAAAAACAAGGCGCGGTTGTTACGCCGGCGCGATAGGCTACTTCGGATTCGACGGTAATCTCGATTCGTGCATCGCGTTGCGCTGCGCCGTGTTGAAGAACGGAAAGGCATATTTCCAGGCCGGCGCGGGCATTGTGGCTGATTCGGAGCCGGAAGCGGAATATCAGGAGAGCATCAACAAAGCCCGCGCGATGGCAAAGGCGCTGTCAATGGCCAAGCGAATGCGATCGGAATGAAATTGGGAATCGCACATCGGCGAAACGGCCAACCCGCGGCGACCGGCGCGACGGCGGATCCTAATTTAGGCGGAGCGACACCGCGTCTGACCAACGGTGAAAATCTCACCCGCGCCGAAGCCGCAAAGTTCCTTGAGTGGCTCATCAGCCCCAATGCCACAGACCCACAGATCGCGGACGCGCTGATTGCGTTGACGGCCAAGGGCGAGACTGTCGAGGAACTCGCAGGAATGGCTGAAGCAATGCGGAACCGCGCGCTTCGATTGCATTCGCACCACCGCAATTTCATCGACACCGCGGGCACTGGCTCGAGTAGTTCGAAAATATTCAACGTCTCAACGGCCGCGGCATTCGTAATTGCGGGCGCAGGTTTGCCTGTGGCAAAACATGGCGCACGCGCTGCAACATCAAATTGCGGAAGTGCCGACGTTCTCGAAGCGCTCGGAGTCAACACCGCGGCCTCCCCGCAAACTGTGGAACGCTGTCTCAACGATCACGGCGTCTGTTTCATGTTTGCGCCGCTTTTCCATCGGGCAACAGCGCGCGTCGCACAGGTGCGCCGGCAACTCGCCGTGCGTACGACCTTTAATCTGCTTGGCCCGCTAACGAATCCCGCGCGAGCACCGTTTCAACTCGTCGGTGTGTGGGAGGCTTCGCTTGTTCAACGGGTCGCCTCCGCGCTCGCCCTTCTCGGGATCGAACACGCGTGGGTCGTTCACGGCGGCGACGGATTGGACGAAATAACAATCGCAGACGAGACGCTGGTCGCGTCCTGCTCGGCACGCGCGGGAGTGAAGGCGTTCACGATTTCACCGGAGGAATTCGGGTTGGAACGTCAATCGCTCGATGCAAGTCGCGCTGACGGGCCGGACGAAAACGCGCGACTGATTCGTGCAATGCTGTGTGGCGCAAACAACGGTGAGTTCGGCCCGGCCCACGATCTTGTTATCATAAACGCTGCTGCTGCGCTTTATCTGGCGGGAGTCGCAGCGGATCTTCGACAGGCAGCGAACCTTGCTCGTGAAAGCATCGAGAGTGGACGGGCAGCATCGAAGCTGGACGCACTCATCCGAGAAACAAATCGAAGGTGATATGGTTGATGTCCTCTCCGAGATTGTTGATCGAAAACGGCAAGTCGTGGCGCGACTTAGAGGCAGTCCGGACTCGGGAAGTTTCCGCGAACACGCTTTGGCCGTGCGAACAAACGCCGCACCGCATCGCCTGTTGCAAGTACTCAAGGTGGACCAAGGCTGTCCGAATATCATCGCGGAATTCAAACGAAGATCGCCGTCGGCGGGCTTGATCCGCAGCGATCTCTCAGCAGCTGAAGTTGCGAAGCGTTACGAACGCGGCGGTGCCCGTGCGATATCTATTCTGACCGACGAGCAATATTTTGGCGGCTCGATTAATGATCTCACGGCGGCTCGGGCCAGTACGAGTCTGCCTGTTCTGCGCAAAGATTTTATCATTGAGGAAACCCAGATTTACGAAGCGGCAGCTGCCGGAGCGGACGCTGTGCTGTTGATCGCAGCCGCACTTGAGGATGCCGAGTTAACAAAGTTGTGCGCAGTTGCAGAGGAAGAACTCGGGCTCGATGCAGTCGTCGAAGTGCACACGTCGGAGGAATTGCGACGGGCGGTGAGATCGGGCGCCAGAATTATTGGGGTAAACAATCGCGATCTGCGGACTTTTCGAACTTCATTGGAAACGAGCGAGCGTCTGATAGCCGAAGCTCCACCAGATCGGGTGATGATCAGCGAGAGTGGATTACGAGACGTCGAATCTCTGCGTCATCTTCAGAGGCTTGGGTTCCGCGGCTTCCTCATAGGTGAAGCGCTGATGCGCGCGGGCGATCCCGAAGCAGCATTGCGCGATCTGCTCGCGGCAACCCAGCTCGACACTGCGAATGACCACAATGCGAATAACGAATGATACGCAGATTGTAGGGCGTTTCTGTGAAACGCCATGGCGTCTGACACAGACGCCCTACAACGTTGGACCTGCGCTGATGAAAGGTAGGGGCGACACTCCCGTGCCGCCCGCCCCAGCGGCATCCAACATCCAGGAACGGCGGTCACGGAGTAACACGCCCTACCAAACGTCCGCCCGTTTGTGTTTTCCACGATGACTCCGACACAAATTAAAATCTGTGGCGTTACGAATGTGAACGACGCGAGAATGTGCGCCGAACTTGGCGCGGACATGATCGGGCTCAACTTTTATCCGCAAAGCCCCCGCTACATTGAACCGGAAGTTGCTCGGCAAATCGTCGAGAGGCTGCCGAGCCATGCTGATGCAGTCGGTATTTTCGTTAATGGAAACGCCGATGAAATCCGCAACACCGCAAACACCGCAGGAGTGCGATGCGTCCAATTGCACGGGGATTTCTCGCCTGACGTCGGGCGGGAACTCGCTCGCGAATTTCGGGTGATTCAAGTGTTTTCCACGCACCCGCAGTTTCGCCCGGAAGACGTGGCGCTGTTTGCCGATTGTGATGTACTCATTGATGCACATCATCTGGAGCTTCGCGGTGGCACCGGCCAGACGTGCGATTGGTCTGCAGCGCGAGAAACATTGCGATTTTCTCGATTTCTCATTCTCTCCGGTGGTTTGAACGCCGAAAATGTTGCCAGCGCGATCAAAGCGGTCACACCAAATGCTGTGGACGTTTGCAGCGGTGTTGAGAGCGCGCCCGGCGTGAAAAATCACGACGCCATCAAAGATTTCATCGCTGCCGTACGCACGGCCGAACGCTCACTCCAAAGATCGAACCATACGTCGTCCCAAGGGGTGTCATTCTGAGCGAAGGGAAGAATCTCTGATCAATTCTGGACCGATATGCCTGTGAAAAAACCAGAGATGTTTCTCCCGCCACCGCGGGATCAACATGACAGTGCCATTTATGACCACAACAAGTGAGCCCGACGAACACGGCCATTGGGGTAAATTTGGCGGACGCTACGTTCCAGAAACCTTAGTCGCGCCGCTCGAGGAGTTGACAAACGAGTTCACGCGCGCGCGATACGACAATAATTTCTGGCGTGATCTCAATTTGCTACTGCGCGATTACGCTGGCCGACCAACACCACTGTTTCATGCTCAGCGTTTGTCCACCCACGCTGGCGGAGCGCAAATTTATCTCAAACGCGAAGACCTTTTGCACACCGGCGCGCACAAGATCAATAACGCCCTGGGCCAGGCGTTGCTGGCGCGCCGGATTGGCAAAGATCGCGTGATTGCCGAGACCGGTGCAGGCCAGCACGGCGTCGCGACGGCAACGGTTTGCGCACTCTTTGGATTACGATGCGTCATCTACATGGGGGCCGAAGATGTACGGCGACAAGCCCTGAACGTTTTTCGAATGCGATTGCTTGGTGCCGAAGTAAGAACCGTAGCCGCCGGCACACGCACCTTGAAGGACGCGATCAACGAGGCGCTGCGCGATTGGGTGACGAACGTGCACGATACTTATTACCTGCTGGGCAGTGCGCTTGGTCCACATCCGTACCCGCTCATGGTGCGCGAGTTTCAGAGCGTGATTGGGCGCGAAGCGCACGAACAGATTTTATCCGCGACAGGAAAATTGCCGCGCGCGCTGATTGCCTGTGTCGGCGGGGGCTCAAATGCGATCGGTTTGTTTCATCCTTTCATTGGAGACGAACAAGTCAGACTGATCGGAGTAGAGGCTGGAGGCCGCGGCGATTCGTTGGGCGAACACGCCGCCAGATTTCATGGTGGATCAGAAAGCGGAGGCGGACGCGTCGGTGTGCTGCAAGGGACGATGTCGTACGTGCTTCAGGACCCGAACGGTCAGATTGCCACGACGCACTCGATTTCAGCCGGGCTCGATTATTCGGCGATCGGGCCCGAGCACGCATTTCTGCACGATAACGGACGAGCCGAATACATCAGATCGAGCGATACCGAAGCGCTCGAAGGATTTCGGCTTTGCGCAAAACTGGAAGGGATTATTCCCGCGCTCGAAACTGCTCACGCCATTATGCCTGCCATTCGTGTCGCTCGCGAGTTGCCACGAGATGACGCGATCATCGTGAATTTGTCCGGTCGCGGCGATAAGGACGTCCAGCTCGTCGCCGATTTGCAAACGCGATGAGCCGAATCGGGGAAACATTCGCTTCCCTGAAACGTCTCGGACGCGGCGGATTCATCCCATTCGTCGTTGCGGGCGACCCCGATATTGCAACGACTGAGCTCTTGCTCATCGAGCTCGCTGCTGCCGGAGCAGACATCATCGAGCTCGGTCTGCCGTTCAGTGATCCAGTCGCAGATGGCGAGACCATTCAACGCGCGTCGGAACGCGCCTTGCGCAATGGCGTGACCGTGCGCGACGCGCTCGCATGCACGCGAAACGCGAGGCAGCACATCGATGTGCCGATTATTCTTTTCAGCTATTTCAATCCGCTTCTGCAATTCGGCGAAGAACGGTTGGCCATCGCGGCGAACGAAGCCGGTATCGACGGTGTACTCGTGACAGATTTGATTCCCGAGGAAGCAGAGTCGTGGACGCAGACGCTGCTTGGACAGGAGCTCGATCCGATTTTTCTAATCGCTCCGACTACGTCCGACGAACGCCTCGCGCACATTGCGAAGCAAGCGCGCGGCTTCATCTACGCCGTGTCGCGCGCTGGCGTGACAGGCGCGCGCGATCAAATGACGCGCGATGCTGAAGCTTTAGTCAAGCGCGTGCGCGCCGTCAGCGATCTGCCCGTTGCAGTCGGATTCGGAATCTCGACTCCAGAACAAGTGCATCAGGTCTGGCGGTTCGCGGACGCTGCCGTGATCGGCAGCGCGATCGTGCGCCAAATTGAAAACCTCCGCGACTCCCCAGACCTCGTGAAGCGCGTCGGCGAATTTGCTAGATCGTTGGTCGCGCACGTCGGCTAGCGGTCAAGATGCGCTGGCCACGCACCATTGAAACATAAGCCCGCTGCCGCTTTACTGCGTTGTCCGCAAATATCGATTCGTCGGCGAAGGAGAAGAATTGCGCGCCGGTCAAATTTGCCGCGTTGGATGCATTGGCTGTGGTTTCTCACACCATTTAGATGTTCCATCCCAGATTAGTCCTTCGTCGGTTAACTGCGGACCAGGACTTTCTCGATACGCTTCGTTTTGAAATGCGCAGCTGGAGAATTTGCGCGACGTTACGGCGCAGAAATGCAACCCCAATCCGCAAGAAGTTCACCCGCCGTGGCGGGCAATTCAAAATCCGCAATTACCAAGCGCCTTCTGCTCTTCGACATCGACGGGACGTTGATCCATTCCGGAGGCGCTGGTGTTGAAGCGCTGATACGCGCGTTCAGAGAGCGCTTCGGCATCGATGATGATCTGCACGACATCGAGATCGCAGGGATGACGGATTCGGGGATTGTCGTCAGCATCTTAGACAAGCATAAGATTCCTGCGACTACTGAAAACGTGAGCGCGTTGCTCGACAGTTACGTGCATTTCCTTTCGTTGGAACTGCCGCGCCGCAAGGGCAAACTGCTCCCCGGCGTGCTGAATTTGCTCGAAAAATTGAAGTCGCGGCCGCACGTAGTACTTGCGCTTCTCACCGGAAACGTCTCTCGGGGAGCGCGACTGAAGCTCGAGCACTATGGCGTCTGGCATTTTTTCGAGTTTGGCGCGTTTGCCGACGATCATCGGGAACGCAACGAGCTTGGGCGGTTCGCTCGCGCCCGCGCAAAAGAGAAACATGGCCGCGAGTTTGGTCCTTCGGAGATCGATGTCATTGGCGATACGCCGCGGGATATTGCATGCGGAAAAGCGCTTGGCGCACGCACGATCGCGGTGGCGACCGGCAGATGGAGCCGGAACGAACTTGCAAAACATCGTCCGGACGTGCTCATTGACGACCTCTCAGATGTTGAGACCGTTATCGATACGCTCGGATGGTGACCCATTGACGAATGCAGGATGTAAATGAAAAAGAACGCTTTCCCGTCTAGTGCACAGCCGGTTCAAGACCGCTCAAACGTGTTGCCGCTTAAAGGCGAGATCGATCTGCACGTCTCGCCTTCTATCACGGCGTCACTCAACGAGATGATCGAGAAAAAGCCGGAACGTTTGGTGGTCGATCTGTCCGCCGTCACTTACATCGACAGCGCAGGTTTGGCGGCGTTGATTCAGGCGATGCAGAAAGTCGAGGGCTACGGCGGCAAATTCCAGCTGGCCGGGTTACAGGAAACCGTGCGCTCGATTTTCGAAATCTCGCGGCTCGATCAGGTGTTTCAGATTTTCCCGGATGTAAACGCCGCGCTCGCGGCGTAACCCTTCGCTTCTCAAAAAACCATCGGTTTCCACGCTGGCGCTGCACTGGTTGGGGGCGGTTCGGACCCGTTAGCGAAGAAGGCTTAGGCCGGCGCAACCCGCTTCAGAACATCGAGCGTCTGTTGCACGTTTTTTGAAATATCGAACTGCGATGCTCGCTGCACGTTCGGTTCGCGCGCTGCGGCACGACGCGACGGATCGGACCAGAACCGAATCGCGTCGCGCAAGGCAACCAGATTGCCTGCTTGTTCGACAATTGATCCGTGCACGCTGTCTTCCATGATTTCACTAAAGCCGTTGGACCGGGTTGTGATTACTGGCAAACCGCAGGCAAGCGCTTCAAGGCAGGCATTGGAAAACGGATCATAAATCGTGGGCAAAATGAAAATATCCGCAGCTGCGTATACATGCGCGAGGTCTGCGACTTCGCCGAGAAACCGCACCGGCTCTTCGAGCCAGAAACGCAGGCGTTTCGTTTTGTAGAACCGTTCATTTCCGCGGCCCGCAATGAGCAGACGCAGCCTTTTGTTTCTGCACAGTGCCATGGCTTGGATCGCAAAAAGCAACCCTTTGCGCTCCCAGCCGGACCCGGCAAATAGCAGCGCGATTTGGTCGGGCTTTAGTTTCAGGTCCTCACGCGAATTTGTGCGAAGCGCGGGATCGAAGCGGAACCTGTCCATCGGAATGCCGTTTCGAACGATGTCGATCTGATCTGCCGGATAGCCGTAAATATCGACGATCTCGTCCTGCACCATTTGTGAAGCGACGATGACCCGTTTGGCCTTGCGATGAGCAAACAGCGACTCCTCCAGCCGCAAGATGTCGCGATGTTTGCGGTTGATAGTCCGGACAAACTGTTTCAGAGGAACCTCGAATTTTCTTCTGCGCGCCAGCCACGCACGATGGACGCCATCCCCGGCGCGATAAACGTCGCAGCTCCACACGCGTTCCAGGCTGAACAAGAAATCGCAATCGAGCTGCGGCCGGATATTTTCGAGCTCGTCGGCAAATCCGATGACTGATTCTGCGCGCAGTCGAGTAAATGATCCAAATGGCCAGTCATCAGCCGGCCATTCGCTCCCCGAGACAAGTTGCACTCCATGTCCGGCATCAACGATTCCCCGCGCCAGCCGCTTTAGGTACGCTTCTGCGCCGCCGCTAGGAGAATAGCCGCGGCGCACAAGAGCGATTTTGAGTTTCTTCGCCATGCTACACAACGTTAACCTGCGCACCGTCGTCTGAGTGAAGCCCGCTGCATGATGCAGAACGCCTCTTTACTTGCTCCACGTTCGCCAGAATACTTGTAACTCGATGCCGAGTGAAACGTTAAACGCTCCTGCGCCATCGGCTTCTGTCACACTCGCGGGCCGCACATTACCTAGGAACCTGTTGTATTCGATCTTTGCCAGGATCGGCGGTTCAGGGCTGGATACCGACGCGTTTGAAACGTTGCGCGCCTCCTATCGCGGACGATTCCTTGGCAAAGCAGTCGCTTATGATAACCGTCAGAAAGAAATCCCGGCGTCACTGATCCATTCTCTTCGCTGGCATCCGGTTCGCCTTATCTCGTTTCTGGATCGACCCTACTACTACGGGGCCAAGAAGAAGTACCTCGACTGGATCACGTCTCGTCACCTGGCGACTGGCCGGTACGATTTGTTTCATAGTTGGTCGGGCGACTGTTTGCGCTCGTTGCAAATGGCAAGACGGCTCGGGGTCCCCTCCATCGTTGAGATCCCAACATGGCATCGCGATGGTGGTAAGGAGAAGATCCAGCGACCCAAGGTCGCCGCACCGCCCGAGGAAGTGTCGAGAGTTCAAAGATGGAAAAACAGGTTGTTGCTGCCGCGGAGGCGTTTCATCAAGGAGTACGAGCTCGCTGACCTTCTACTGGTCTTATCCGAAAGGGCAGCCCATACATTTCGTGTCCGCGGATTTCCGGAGGAAAAGCTCTTTTATTTGCCGCGAGGCGTGGACATCGAACGGTTCAGACCAGGAAAGCGGCCAGCCAGGTTTCGCGCTGTTTTTGCCGGCGCGTTGATCAAGCGCAAAGGCATTCAACACGTCCTTAAGGCATGGCACCGTCTCAATTTCGCCGATGCCGAGCTATGGTTAGTCGGATTCGTGCATGAAGAAGCCAAGCCGTACCTCAAACAATTCTGGCGTGACAACATTCGCGTCGTCGGGTTTGTGCGCGACCCGGAGAATTATCTAAACAAGGGAAGTATTCATGTTTTTCCATCGCAATGGGAGGGAAGCGCCAAGGTTACCTACGAAGCGGCCGCGTGTGCGCTGCCGCAAATCACCACGCGCGAGGCAGGCGACGTAGTACGCGATGGCGTTGAAGGAATCATCGTGAAGCCAGGCGACGTCAACGCCGTAGCAGCTGCGCTCGAGCATTTCTATCGAAACCCCGACGTCGTGGAACAAATGGGGGCCGCTGCCAGACGTCGCGTAGTCGAGAATTTCACATGGGACCATTTTCGAACTCGGTTACTGAGCGCATACGAAACGGCGATGCGAATGGTGCGTTGATTTCCACTGTAGCGGCGGTCTATGACCGCCGGTGCTTCGGCGCTCGCAGAGCGCCGCTACAGCCGAACCTGTGAAAATTCTTCTCCTGCAGCTGAAGCGAATCGGCGACTTGATTTTGACCACTCCCGCCGTCGCCGCTTTGTGTGAAACTTTTCCCGAAGCGCAAATCACACTCGTCGCTTCGAATGAATGCGCCGACCTGCTGCCAGCGATCGCAAATGTCGAAAAGTTTTTCATCGCGCGGCGCAGTCCGCGCGATCTCGCTTTGTTTATTTCAATGGCTCTCGGCAGATTTGATTACTGCATCGATTTCACACGGAACGATCGCTCGGCTTTTCTCGCTCTTTTGTCGGGCGCGCGCAGGCGCGTCGTGTCTTACCGGGTGCGAGAGCAAGCGAAGACGCGCGCTCGCGCTTACACGGACTTCGTCGGCATTCGCATGCGCGACATGCACACGATTGACTACCATCTGGCTTTACTTGAGCCGCTCGGCGCACACAACGCCTCCACCGCTCCGCGTCTGGACCTGCCAAAGGCGGCGTATGAAAAAGCGAACGCCCTCCGGCACCAGCGTGGCATGGACAACGAGTACATTCTTTTACATGCCGGCTCCGCACGACGTGAAAAATTATGGGAACCCACCCGATGGGCGGAGGTAATTGACCACCTTGGCCAGAACCACGGTGTCGATATGGCGCTCACGAGTGGAGCGTCGTCTGAGGAGCAGGCGCACATCGCGGCGATCCAGCGACACACTTCCCAACAAATCGTCGACCTTTCCGGGAAAACAGATTTGCTGACACTCGCCGCCTTGATCAGTCAGGCGCGGCTGCTCGTGACGGTAGATTCCGCTCCGATGCACCTGGCGGCGGCAACAGGCACGCCCCAGGTCATCCTGTTCGGGCCGACAAACCCATTTCATTGGCGCCCAAGGGGCACTCCAGCTGTGATCTTGCAGGGAGAATCAGGCGCGCCAGTCACTGAATTCTTGCCGGTCCGGCCCCGCGTTGCCATGAGTGAAATCTCGACGGAAGCGGTGATCAGTGCTATGGATTCGCTGCTGCCGCGTCGTGCGGCGGCGCACAGTTCATGAGCGGCGCAAAACCGGCTAAGAAAAAGCAGTCCCTCTGGCAAACGTTACGTGACGCTTCCGGTTCGTACCGGAGGCTTTACGGTTACGTCAAGCCTTACAAGGGGCGCTTTGTCACGGGCCTGGCACTGGGTCTTGCCTACGGCGGCGTCAATTCACTTTTCCCGATAGCGATTGCCCGGGTAACAACCACGATTTTTCACGGCGCCGCTCCCAATCCGATGGCCGTGGGCTCGAATCTTCACGCGCTGGATACCGGGCCAAAGATCAATTCGATTGTTCTGATTTGCCTCGCCATTCCAGCCATCATGACTGTGCGCAGCCTTTGTTCCTACGGCAGTACCTACTGCATGCAGTGGGTCAGCAATAAGGTGGTGAGTGATATCCGGAGTCAGCTTTTCAGCAAGATGCTCCACAACTCGATGGATTTCTTTAATAAGGCGCGCTCGGGATTTTTGATGTCGGTTATCACGAACAACACCCGCGTCATGCAGATGGCTTTAAGCACCGTCGGCAGCGATGTTTTCAAGCAGCCGATCACCATCGTCGGAGCAATCAGTGTGCTCTTGATCATGGACTGGAAGTTTACCCTGGTGACGCTGATTCTCTTTCCAACGTGTTTGCTCCCGCTTCGCGTTTATGGTCGACGCGCGCGAAAGGCAGTGCAAAACGAGCAGGAAGGCATGGCGGAGATGGTGGTAACGATGCAGGAAACGTTCGCCGGCATTCGTGTGATCAAGTCCTTTGCGCGCGAGGCTCACCAGGAAAAGGAATTTAAGCGTAGCAATCAAATACAGTTTTCACAGATGATGCGCATCATCCGATCGTTGGAGGCTGTCGGACCGCTGGTCGAGACGATTGCTGCAATAGGCGTGGGGATTGCGTTGCTCTATGTTTACGCCGCGAACCTGAGCGTCGGGCGATTCTTCGGACTGATCTCAGGAATTTTTATCCTCTACGACCCGATCAAGACCCTTAGCAGGATCCATCTCGTGATGCAGCGCTCAATTGCCGCTACGACTTCTATTTTCTCGCTTCTCGATTCGCACCCAACTGTCCAAGACGCGCCAAATGCTGTTGCGCTCAGTTCGTCACAGGGCCGCATTGATTTTGAAGATGTGACATTCCGTTATGCCAACACTGTTACGGATGCGATCAGCAATCTGACTTTGCATATGGAGTCCGGCAAAACCTATGCCCTGGTCGGCGCCAGCGGTGCAGGAAAGAGCACGATTCTCTCGCTCATTCTGCGTCTATACGATCCGACTTCCGGCGCTGTAAAAATCGATGGTCGCGATCTGCGCTCGGTGACGCAGAAATCGTTGCGCGAACGGATCGGGCTCGTTACTCAGGAGACGTTCTTGTTTCACGATACGATCTTCAGCAATATCCAGTTCGGCCGGCTCGATGCGACGCCGGAAGAAGTTCGTGAGGCAGCGCGAGCCGCCTACGCACACGATTTTATTATGGCTCAGCCGAAGGGTTACCAAACGGTGATTGGCGATAAAGGATGTCTTCTTTCTGGCGGCCAGCAGCAGCGTCTCGCCATCGCACGCGCCGTGCTCAAGAATGCGCCAATTCTTTTACTGGATGAAGCCACCTCATCGCTCGATTCCGAATCGGAACAACAAATTCAAAGAGCCCTGGCTGGGCTGGCGACAGGACGCACGGTAATCGCCATCGCACATCGGTTATCCACTGTCTTATCCGCCGATCAAATTATCGTGATGGACGGCGGTCGCATCAAGGAGATTGGCACACACGCAGAGCTTCTCGAAAAATCCGGCTACTATCGGCGGTTGTACGATCACCAATTCAATCGTATTCCGGAGGAGGCGGCGACTGAGCCAGCCTTTGCAATTGAAGAGTTGGTCTAGCGGCTACAGTTAAAAAGTTAAAGAGTTACAATGTTAAAAGGAGGACGCGAAATAGCGTGTTGTGACGTTGCAGGCATCTCAACTTCTTAACCATTTAACCCTTTTAACTTCTTACTCTGCCT
>DATBDI010000071.1:0-9133 GCA_036270025.1 Candidatus Udaeobacter sp.
TCATAGACCGAGATCGCTCAAGCCGGGATGCGTATCGGGCCGGCGGCCAAGCGGCCAGCGATACTTTCTCTCGGATTCCTTGATCGGGAGGTCGTTGATGGAGGCGTAGCGAAACTGCATCAGGCCATGGTCATCAAACTCCCAATTCTCGTTGCCGTATGAGCGAAACCAGTTTCCGGAGTCATCGTGCCATTCGTATGCGAAGCGCACCGCGATGCGATTTTCGGTAAACGCCCAGAGTTCTTTGATGAGGCGATAGTCCAGTTCTCTGGCCCATTTGCGCGTTAGAAATTGAATGATCTCCTTTCGGCCGGTGGGAAACTCGGCGCGATTTCTCCAGCGCGAGTCGATGGTGTAAGCGAGCGCGACCTTCTCTGGATCGCGCGAATTCCATCCGTCTTCAGCCAGGCGAACCTTTTGAATGGCGGTTTCCCGAGTGAATGGCGGGAGGGGAGGACGGACCGCGATGTCCGCGCGCTTTTCCGATTCGACGCCCTGCGTTTTCTGATCACTCATTGTGCAAAGATGCGCGCTCGAACTAGGCGGCTTGTCCTTCGGCTGCGGTCAGGATTGCGTGAATGTCGCTCTTGCGTTCGCGCAGAAAACCGGCGCGACGATCGGAAAGCACAGCTGCAACTTCAGAAACAATCGCAAGCGCGATTTCTTCCGGCGCCTCGCTGCCGATGTCGAGGCCGGCTGGTGCGAAAAGACTTTTCGATTCAAAATCAAGTGGTCGGTATTCGCTCAGCCGCGTCAGCAATTCGGCATGGCGCTTTCTGGGGCCGAGCAATCCAACGTATCTGAGCTGCAATGGCAGAAGCCGATTGAGCGCGAGAAGGTCGCGACCAAAGTTATGCGTCATGACCACCGCGGCCGTTTGCCCATCGGGGCGAAAATCTTCGGTTAGTTCGGATGGGTGACTGAAACGCTCCACCACCCAGCCGAGATTTGCCGCCAGTTGATTGATGGGCTCAATCTCGGGTCCGGTGCCGAAGAGCAACAGCCGAACCGGAAGCGGCACCGCATCTATTAACACACCGCGCTGCTCGGTGAGCAAGGCATCGGAGCGCAGCAGTTCGGATCCGACCGTTGCGCCTTCGAAGCAAACGCGGATTCGACAAGTCTCGCGGTTCTTTAACAGCCGCCCGATCTCGGTGATGAGGTTGCCGTTCGGCTCCGCCGCGGGAAGCGGCTCGATGAGAATTTTCAGCTGACCATCGCAACCGTAAAGAAGCTTCGTATCAAATGACAACAGGATGGCCGAAGCATCGTCGATCACCTTTTGTCCTCTACGGCCAACCTCCTCCTCCAGACAACCGCCGCTTAGGACACCTAACGTTCCGCCATCCCAATCGATCAGCATACGTGCGCCCGGCTTGCGATACGTGGAACCTTCCGTTTGGACCAACGTCGCAAGAGCCCGCGGCTGCGAAGGGTTTTCTGCGACGCGCTTGATGATCTGCTGCAGTGCTTTCATTCGTTAGGTCAAAATTGATGACATCAGCAGGTCCTCGATCTTGATCGGCAGTTCGCGCACGCGAACGCCAGTGGCGTGATAAGTCGCCGCAGTAATCGCAGCGGCGATGCCGGCGAGTCCTATCTCACCGATCCCCCGCGCGCCTACGGCGTTGAGCTCTAAATCAGGATAATCGAGGAAGTGCACCTCGAGCTTCGGCACGTCGGCGTTTACGGCCACGATGTAATCAGCCAGGTTGCTGTTTATCGGCGCGCCGTTTTGCGGATCGTAGGTCGTGTGCTCTAACAGTGCCATGCCGATGCCCATCACGACCGCGCCTTCGATTTGATTGCGGCCCGCGAGTGGATTGATGATGCGGCCGCCGTCGATCACGGTGACGACGCGATTCACGCGCAGCCGTGCAATCCCAGGTTGCCATGTTACTTCGACAAAGTGACAACCGTATGAGTGCATGGAGAACTTAGGTTTCTCTTTGCTGCCTACAAGCCCTTGGGATCTGCCGCTGCCCGTGACGAAACGAAGGTCGGCGCGTTTGAGCAGGTCGGCGAACGGAACCCCTCCGCCAGGTCCGTCAGCTTTGACGAAGACGCGTCCGCCTTGGAACGCCAAGTCATCCGGCTTGCGATTTTGGAATGGCGATCCAGGCGTTCCGGTCGCGACCTGCAATAACGAATTGATCGCGTTATCCGCCGCGGCGAAGACGGCTGGAACGACAGATGCAGTCGCCCACGAACCGCCTGATACCGGGCCAAGCGGAAGCTGTGTGTCGCCGAGCACCACTTCGACTTTCTCGACTGCAACACCGGTTTTCTCCGAAGCAAGCAAAGCAAGAACTGTGTAGGTGCCAGTGCCGATGTCCTGCGCGCCACAAGCGACGCGGGCGGTGCCGTCATCGCGCAATTCCACATTCGCCGCGGCGGAATCTCGCGTCGCGACCCAAGCCGCTCCAGCCACTCCCCAGCCAAGCCTAAGGCCGTCGCGTTTCATCGACCCGACGTCAGGATTTCGCTTCGACCAACCGAACTTCTCCGCGCCAAGCTGAAGACACTCGACGTAATGCCGCGAGGAAAAGGGAAGACCTTCACCTTCATCGATCTTCGGCTCGTTCAGAATGCGGAACTGAACGGGATCGATCTCGAGCTGGTCCGCCATTTCATTCATGGCCGACTCAGTTGCGTAGAGTCCAGGCACCGCGCCCGGGCCGCGCATATCCGACGGTGCGCCGATGTTGCGTCGCGCCCACCCGAAATGCACCCGCAAGTTTGGCGTACTGTAATGAAACGACGTCGCTTCGCCGCAATTCTCCTGGTACACGTCGAGGATCGAGCGGTGACAGACGTAATCGTGTTCGAGCGAGACGAGCTTGCCTTCCGGTGTTGCGCCTAGCCGGACACGCTGTTGAGTGCGAGCGCGATGACCGGCCGTCTGAAAGGTCATCTTGCGACTGAGGACGAGCTTAACCGGCTTGCCTAATTGCCGCGCCGCCGCGACTGCGAGCGGACAATGTGTCCATGGCCAAAGTTTGCTGCCGAAACCTGAGCCAACAAACTTCGTGATGACGCGGACGTTCTCGTTCGGCAAACCAAACATTTGCGCGAGCACTCCGCGCATGTTGAAGACGGCTTGCGATTCCTCGTAGATGGTGAGCTTGTCGCCGTCCCACATCGCGGTTGTTCCCTGCAGCTCGATGGGAACGTGTGTCTCGGCCGGCGTGACGTAAGTCTGGTCGAGCTTGACCGGCGCGTTGGCAAAGGCCCCGGCCGCATCGCCGCGCTCGCTTTGCAGCCGCTTCACCGGCCCATAGGTGGTCATCACCTCGTCGGGATCATCATCGGCGGTAAGCTTGTCTTCGACGTTCGGTTTCTCTTTCGCATAGCTAACGACAACCGCGTCCGCCGCAGCTTTGGCGCTCTCGAAAGTGTCCGCCGCCGCGAGCGCAACGTATTGGCCGTAGTAGCGAATGACATCGTCCTCGAACGGTGGGCGTCGTTCGATACAGATGCCGTTCATGCCTTCCCCGGGAGTCGAACGGAAAATCTTCCCGATGTTTTGACGATGCAGAACCGCGCGGACGCCAGGCATCTTCTCTGCGGCCGCGGTATCGAGCTTCGTGATCTTGCCCTTGGCGATCGTGGCCTCAACCGGAACGCCGTATAACAACCCGGGAAAGTGGAAGTCGGAGGCGTAATGCGCGGTGCCGCTCACCTTTAACGGGCCATCGATCCGCGGAGTATCGCGACCGATCGGTGAAGTCGTTGGAATTTCTTGCGCAGTCGGCATGTTCGTCTACTCGTCAGGCTTTTTCCGCGACACGCTCCGTTATCCGCGGCAGTGCTTTCATTCGTTAGGTCAAAATTGATGACGTCAGCAGGTCCTCAATCTTTATCGGCAGTTCGCGCACGCGCACGCCGGTCGCGTGATAAGTCGCCGCAGTAATCGCTGCGGCGATGCCGGCGAGTCCGATCTCGCCGACCCCGCGCGCGCCAAGTTCGTTGATTTCCTTGTCCGGGTAGTCGAGGAAATGAACATCGATTGGTGGCGTATCGGCAGTTACCGCCATCATGTAGTCGGCCAGGTTGCTGTTGATCGGCGCACCGTTTTGCGGGTCGTAGGTCGTGTGTTCCAACAGCGCCATGCCAATCCCCATCACGACCGCGCCTTCGATTTGATTGCGGGCGGCGAGCGGATTGATGATGCGACCGGCATCGATCACGGTCACAACGCGATTCACGCGCAACCTCGCGATCTCCGGCTGCCATGTCACTTCAACGAAGTGACAACCGAACGAGTGGGTCGAAAACCTTGGCTCTTTTTCACCAAATGTTCCTTCCGCTTTGCCGCTGCCCGTGACGAGACGAAGGTCGGCGCGTTCGAGTACCTCCGCGAACGGAATGCCTTTGCCAGATCCATCTGCTTTCACAAAAACTTTTCCGCTTTCAAACGCTAAATCGCCAGGTTGGCGCTTCTCGAACGCCGTGCCGGGTGTCGTTGTTGCGATCTCCAGCAGTGACGCGATTGCATTGTCAGCTGCCTGAAAAACTGCGGGAACCAACGACCCTGTGACCATTGAACCGCCCGAGATCGGTCCTTCCGGGAGTGAAGTATCGCCAAGCACCACTTCAACTTCGTCGAGTGGCACGCCAGTCTTTTCCGAGGCCAGTTGCGCCAGGATGGTGTAAGTGCCGGTACCGATATCCTGCGTACCGGAGGCGACGCGCGCGGTGCCGTCATCGCGAAGCTGGACGTTGGCTTCGGCCGCGAATCGCGCAGCGACCCACGCCGCCCCAGCCATTCCCCAACCAAGAAGTAGTCCGTCGCGCTTCATCGATCCGATTTCAGGCGCGCGCTTCGACCAGCCGAACTTTTCCGAGCCGAGGTCGAGACACTCCAGATAGTGGCGAGACGAAAAGGGAATGCCTAGCGACTCGTCGATTTTCGGCTCGTTCAGTGCGCGCAGCCGAACCGGATCGATCTTGAGCTGATCGGCCAGTTCATTCATGGCCGACTCGGTCGCGTAAAGTCCCGGGACAGCGCCGGGCCCGCGCATCGCAGTCGGCGAACCGACATTGCGTCTGGCTCGGCCAAAGTGCACGCGAAGATTCGGCACGCTGTAATGAAACGGCGTCGCCTCGCCGCAGTCCTCGAGATAATTGTCGAGGATGGCGTGATGGTTCACGTAATCGTGCTGAAGAGAGACGAGCTTTCCGTCCGCAGTCGCTCCGAGACGGACACGTTGTTGGGTGCGCGGACGATGACCAACCGATTGGAACATCATCCTTCGGCTGAGCACGAGCTTTACCGGTTTGCCTAATTGCCGCGCGGCCGCAACGGCCAGCGGACAATGCGTCCATGGCCAGAGTTTGCTGCCGAATCCTGAGCCCACAAATTTGGTAATCACGCGCACGTTCTCTTTCGGCAAACCGAACATCTCCGCGAGTATGCCTCGCATATTGAAAACGCCCTGCGACTCCTCGTACACGGTCAAGTTCGCCCCCTCCCAGATCGCAGTCGTCGCCTGCAACTCGATGGGATTGTGCGTCTCGACTGGAGTGACATAAGTCTGGTCCAGTTTGACGGGCGCGCTTGCGAAAGCCTTCTCCGCATCGCCTCGCTCGCTTTGCAGGCGTTCGGCGGGCCCAAAGGAGGTAGCAACCACGGCAGGCTCGTCGTCCGGCTTGAGATCAGGATCGACGTTATGCTTCTCTTTCGCGTAGGTTGCGCGAACCGCATCGGCTGCCGCTTTAGCGCCCTCGAATGTGTCCGCGACCGCGAGGGCGATGTATTGGCCGTAGTAGCGGATGACGTCATCTTCGAACGGCGGGCGACGTTCATCGATGATGCCTTCGAAACCCTTCGTAGTGGATCGGAAAATCTTCCCGATATTTTCCCGATGAAAAATCGCGCGTACCCCAGGCATCTTTTCCGCCGCGGCGGTATCGAGGTTCGTGACTCTGCCGCTGGCGATCGTCGCTTCGACCGGAACGCCGTACAACAATCCGGAAAAGTGTAAGTCGGATGCGTATGGCGCGACTCCGCTTACCTTCAGGGGGCCATCAACGCGCGGAGTATCGCGACCGATCGGTGAAGTCGTTGGAATTTCTTGCGCAGTCGGCATGTTCGTCTACCCGTCAGGCTTTTTCCGCGACTCGTTCCGTTATCCGTGGCAATGCTTTCATTCGTCAGGCCAAAATCGAAGACGTGAGCAGGTCCTCGATGCTGATTGGCAGTTCGCGCACGCGCACGCCCGTGGCGTGATACGTAGCAGCTGCGATCGCAGCGGCGACACCGGCCAGCCCGATTTCTCCGATCCCGCGAGCGCCCAGCGGGTTCACGTCTGTATCGGGATAATCGAGGAAATGTACTTCCATGAGTGGCGCGTCGGCATTCACGGACATGAGATAGTCGGCGAGGTTCGAATTGATCGGCGCACCGTTTTGCGGGTCATAGATTGTGTGCTCCAGAAGCGCCATGCCGACCCCCATCACAACTGCGCCTTCGATCTGGTTGCGTCCTGCCAGCGGATTGATGATCCGTCCGCCGTCGATGACTGTGACGACACGGTTTACACGCAAGCGAGCAATCGCAGGCTGCCACGTGATTTCGACAAAGTGGCAGCCGTAGGAGTGCATTGAAACCTTTGGCTTCTTCTCATCAAGCGTTCCTTCGGATTTACCGCTGCCCGTGACAAGGCGCATGTTGGTGCGTCGAAGCAAATCTGAAAATGGCACGCCCTTCGCCGGACCGTCGGCCCTGGCGAAAACCTGTCCTGCTTCGAATGCGAGATCGTCACGCGTGCGGTTTCCAAATGGCGACCCCGGTTCAGTTGTAGCCACGCTGAGCAGTGAAGTGATTGCGTTATCAGCCGCGTCAAAAACGGCCGGCACCATTGAACCGGTTACCAATGATCCGCCTGAGATCGGACCCGGCGGAAGGGATGTGTCGCCGAGCACGACTTCGATTTTGTTAAGCGGCACAGCGGTTTTGTCGGAGACAAGCTGCGCAAGGATCGTGTACGTGCCAGTACCGATGTCCTGCGTGCCGCACGCGACACGCGCGCTCCCATCATCGCGAAGCTCCACACTAGCCTGGGCTGGGAATCGTCCCGCGATCCACGCGGCGCCTGACACGCCCCATCCAAGAATCGAGCCGTCGCGTTTCATCGAGCCGACCGCAGGATTTCGACCTGCCCAGCCGAACCTTTCTCCGCCGAGCTGGAGACATTCCAAATAATGCCGCGAGGAAAACGGAATGCCTTTTCCCTCGTCGATCTTTGGTTCGTTCAGTTCGCGCAAGCGCACCGGATCGATCTTGAGTTGATCGGCCAGTTCATTCATCGCCGACTCGGTCGCGAACAGACCGGGCACGGCGCCGGGTCCACGCATCGGTGTCGGCGAGCCGATGTTTCGGCGCGTGCGGCCCCAGTGAACTCGAAGATTTGGAACGCTGTAGAAGTACGACGTCGACTCGCCGCAGTTTTCGTGATAACCGCCGAGGATATCTAGGTCGTTGAGATAGTCCTGCATCAGCGACACGAGCTTTCCTTCATTCGTGGCTCCGACGCGCACGCGTTGCTGGGTGCGCGGGCGATGACCGACTGACTGGAACATCATTCTGCGGCTGAGGACTACCTTGACCGGTTTACCAAGCTGCCGCGCCGCTGCGCACGCCAGCGCACAATGCGTCCACGGCCAGAGTTTGCTTCCGAATCCTGAGCCGACGAATTTCGTAATCACGCGCACGTTTTCTTTCGGCAGTCCAAACATCTGTGCGAGAACGCTGCGGAGATTGAAGATGGCTTGCGATTCTTCATAGATCGTCAGCATCTGGCCGTCCCACATTGCGATGGTTCCCTGCAGCTCGATGGGGTTGTGCGTTTCAGCCGGCGTGACGTAGGTCTGATCGATTTTCACCTGAGCACTCGCAAAAGCCTTGTCGGGATCGCCGCGTTCACTCTGCAAGCGCTTGAGGCGACCGTGCGTGGTTTCAACGGATTCGGGCTCGTTTTCCGGCTGAAGATCGAGATTGACGTTGGGTTTATCCTTCGAGTAGGTCGCGCGCACGGCATCAGCCGCAGCCTTGGCGATCTCGAATGTGTCGGCGACTGCAACCGCGATGTATTGGCCGTAGTACCGAATCACATCGTCCGCCAGTGGGGGACGCCGTTCATCGGCGATTCCGCTGTTGGGCGGTTGCAGTACCGAGCGGAAAATCTTGCCGATGTTGGCGCGATGAAGGATTGCGCGCACCCCCGGCATTTTCTCTGCCTCACTCGTATCTAGCTTTTGCAGCTTGCCGCTGGCGATCGTCGCTTCAACTGGGACGGCATACAACAAACCGGGAAAGTTAAAATCCGACGCATACATCGCGGCGCCGCTCACCTTGAATGGACCATCGATGCGCGGGGTTTGCCGGCCGATCGGCGATGTAGTCGCGATTTCGGTTACCGTTGGCATTTACAACATTCGTCACGCAGTTTGCGTGACCAGTTTCAGAGCGTGCGTCAGACAGCGTTTCGCCAGCTCCACTTTAAATCCGTTTTGGCTTTGCGGTTTCGCGTCGCGCAGCGCCGCCTCCGCGGCTTTTTGAAAAACAGCTTGCGTCGCCGACTGCCCGGTTAGTTCTGCTTCCGCTTCGGGCGAGCGCCATGGCTTGGTGCCTACGCCGCCGAGCGCTACGCGAGCGCGCGTGATCTTTCCGCCTTCCGCCGTAATCACGACCGCCGCGGATGCAAGCGCAAACTCGAAGGAGGCGCGGTCGCGGAGTTTCAAATAAACCGAGCGATTACCGGGCGAGGGTGGGGGAAGGGTGACGTGAGTAATGAGATCGCCAGGTTCCAAAACTGTCTCACGGTTCGGCGTGTTTCCGGGGAGCAGATGAAAATCGCCGATCGGTATGCTGCGTTCGCCTTTCGGTCCGCTAATGTGAATCGTCGCTTCCAGCGCGGCCATGGCCACGTTCATGTCGGAAGGGTTGCTCGCGATGCAATGTTCGCTCGTGCCCAGAATAGCGAGGCTCCGATTCACGCCCGTGATTGCCGCGCAGCCCGAGCCAGGCTCGCGTTTGTTACACGGCATGGCCGTGTCGCGGAAATACATGCACCGAGTTCGTTGGAGCAGATTGCCTGCGGTCGTCGCCATGTTGCGAAGTTGAGGTGAC
>DATBDI010000072.1:0-3052 GCA_036270025.1 Candidatus Udaeobacter sp.
GAACCAGCGAAGGTGCGCGACGAAGGTTCGCTTCCCAAATCCCGCATGCAAAACTAGAAACCGCACCGCGAGCTTGCGCAACCTTCCGTTGACTTCATTATTGATCTGTTTGAATATTTCGAACGCCGCAAAAGATTTAGACAAAAAAATTTGTTGCCAGCGGCGATAAGCTCGTTTACTAGCGTCGAAAGTTTTCACGATTGTTCTGGGGGGAACAGCCGCCCTTCACGCCTATCGGGTGTGGGGGGCGGTAATTTTTTGTAGACGCAGCCCGGCGTCTTTTGCTTGCTCTTGCCCGTGCTCGTGCTCTTGCTCGATTTCCGCTTGAACCAAACAAACGCTCAGCTTCAAACGTCCAAACTCCAATGTTGAAGTCATCAAGACCGGGTCGCCTCTCCTGGCCAGTGGCCTTCACATCGATCGCACTCATCGTTGCGATCGTGGTCATTGTTGTCTTTTTGCGCCTGGAGAGCTGGCCGGCGCGCACCGCTCGGCAAAGCACAACCGAACTCGAGCGGCTTGGCAAAGATTTGCGCGCTGCGTTCATCGATATCGTGCATTTGCAGCCGCGGATCACGATCAACAACCGCGTCTATCTCGAGCAGACCACGCCGGTAAGCGAGCTGGTCGTCCTGTCCAGACGTATCGAAGTCGAACATGAATTCCTCCACACATGGGTGGGCAGCTCGAAACGAGTGAAACTGCACGGCACGTTTGTGGCCAAAGCGGGCTTTGACGTCCAGCAGGGGCTCTCAATCGATGTTCGCCCCGAGCAAATCGTCGTCACACTTCCACACGCTCAACTTCTCGGTGTCGAGCAAGACCAGGTAGACGTGCTCGCTTTTGAAAATGGATTCTGGAATCACATTTCCGGGCAGGATCTTCAAAACGAACTGTCAATGCTGCCTCAGCTTGCCTGGGAAAAAGCAGCGGAAAGCGGACTCCCCGCTGAAGCGGAGCGAACATTGCAGCGACAACTCGAAGAACGGGTTCATACGAAACAGCCACTGCATTTGATTTTCAAAGAGGAACAGAAACGTGAATAGTGGTGGGGACGGGGGACCAGCGTTTGATTGGAACACCACTTTCCGATCGCCAATCACTGATCGCCGATCACATATCTCTCATTTCACCGGATGCCGATGAAGAATCGCCTGTTTCTCGTCAGCTTGCTCGTGCTTCTGCTGGCGGTTTTGGCGGTCGTGTTTGCGCCGCTGTTTGTCTCCAATGCCGTCCGCTACTGGGTTTTGTGGAGAGCTCGACAGGATGGCTTCGTTGCAACGGTCGATGCCATCGAGGCGCCATTCTTACGCCCCGTTGTAATTCGTCAGCTTCAATTGAAAGGCACACGTGACGACGCGCTTCGCCTCGATGTGACGGCCAAGGATGTGAGGATTGGCTTGAATTTGAAACACGTTCTTTTGCACATGCCTGGGCGCATTATTCGTCATCTTGAAATTCAGGAACTGCGCGTGGAATTGCGCCGCAGCAATCCGGCTGCGCATGCGATAAGCCGGCGCGGCTGGGCGACCCTGCAGCGATTGCTTCCGGAGAACGCGAGCATTTCAAAAGCAGACGTCCGCGTTGAGAACGGACCGAGCTTGATCTTGCTGCGAGATGGTTTTGTATCCGCGAGCCAAGCCGAGGCCGGTCGGTTTAGCGCTGCCGAGGTCATGATCACATCTCCCTGGTTGCGGCAAACCTTTTCACAGCTGCGCGGGGCAACTCACTGGCAAGCCAACCGCCTGACGTTTGCTGGCCTAATGTTGAGCCGCGGGCTCGACCTGCAGGCAGTCACGATGGATTTTTCGCGGATCGGCAAGCAGCGTGTCGGTTTGCAGTTCGACTTGGACACGTTCGGAGGAAAGATTCGTGGAAACATTTCACACGAGTGGCGGTCTGCACATTCCAAGTGGAAAATCGCAGGCGGAGCGAACGACATTTCGCTCGCCCAGACGTCGGACGCTCTCGGATTCGCCGATCGCGTCGACGGTTTGCTTCACGCTGCCAACTTTACTTTTGCCGGGAATCTGGCGGAGCCGGACAACGTAATCGGATCCGTGTGGACCGAACTTACCGGTCTCACCTGGCGGAATCGCACAGCCGAAGCCATTATGCTGGGAGCTGCGCTTTATAGTCGGCAGATTCAAATTCAGCAGCTCTATATCAAACAAAAGACAAATCAGTTCACACTTAGCGGTGAAGCCGCATTCCCGACTAACTCATCCGGTTGGCTTAGCCCGGATTTTCGCGGCAATATCTCTGCATCCATAAATCAGCTCGGCGATTTTTTGGCGCTTTTCGGCGCAAACGCAGGCGACTTTGCCGGCAAACTGACCATAGAAGGAGCGATGGACACCCGCGACCGTAAATTTGGTGGACATTTGCTGGTGGAAGGCGATTCGCTGACGTTTTTCAAGACCGGCGTCGACAGTTTGAACGCAAAGGTGAATTTGCAAGCGACTCAGCTCGAGATTGAAGAATTCGAGGTCAAACGCAAAAATGATTCGCTCAGCGGCCTCGGCAGGATCGACATGTCGCACGACCACACCTATTCCGGAACGGTAGACGCCCGCGCCGACAATTTACTCGATTATCTTTCCAGCTTTACGCCAGCAGCCGGCGCCAGGAACCAGGCGCATATTCCAGTCGAGCTTCACGCAGTAATCGACTCCAGCAACTGGGATGCACGCGGCACAGTGCGTCTTCCGGACTCCAGCCCGATCGCGTTCGCTGCTAAGTTCCCCTTGCGCGTTGGGACAGACTGGACGGCCTTCCGGCTGGCTCCGCTTAACTTTACTTTCGACTTTCCCGCGGTGATCCTGGCAAAGACACCGCAGTTTTTTCACCCCGGAATTTTCCAGGACGGCATCCTTAGCGGAAGCATTTCCGTTTCTGAAACGCTACAGCAGCCGCGGATCGAGGGCGATGTACACCTTGTGAACGGAAAAATATCGGGGAACAGCTGGACTTTTTCCAATGTAACTCAAGCGAGCGGACATATTGCTTTTACGGGCCAGCGAGCATCAGTGGAGTTTCTTAACCTTGCGAC
>DATBDI010000073.1:0-2549 GCA_036270025.1 Candidatus Udaeobacter sp.
GTCCCGCTATATCTGTGGCATTTCGGGATTGATTGGTTTCAATTCGCCGTGTTTGCCGTCATGATGGCTGCGACCGGTTTCAGCATCACGCTCGGTTATCACCGGTTGTTTTCGCACGCGACTTTTCGCGCGCGGCTGCCCGTGCGCCTGTTCATACTCATCTTCGGTGCGGCAGCCTTCGAAAATTCAGTCTTTCTCTGGGCGAGCGAGCATCGCCGGCATCATAAGCATGTCGATCATGACGAAGACCCGTACGATATCACCAAAGGATTTTTCCATGCACACATCGGCTGGCTCCTGTTCAAACTGTGGCCGCAGCCGCCGTTCGATAACGTAGCCGATCTGAAAAAAGATCCGCTGGTGATGTGGCAACATCGACATATTCATTTGCTCGCCGTACTGGTGGGTTTTGGTCTGCCGACCTTGCTCGGCGCGCTCTGGGACGGCTGGACTGGCGCGCTCGGCGGTTTTCTCATCGGCGGCGTGGCCAAGGTGGTCGTGCTTCAACACGGGACCTTCCTGATTAACTCGGCCTGTCACACCATTGGTCGTCAGCCGTACTCTACCCGGTGCAGCGCACGCGACTCGTTTTTGATGGCGCTGTTTACCTTTGGCGAAGGCTACCACAATTATCACCACGAATTTCAGCACGATTATCGCAACGGCGTAAAGCCATGGGAGTGGGACCCGACCAAATGGTTGATCTGGAGTTTGTCGAAGCTCGGACTGATCAGCGGGCTGCGCCGCGCTCGGCCCGATGTGATTTCCTCGAGCGAGGCGAAAGTGCGAAGTGCGGTGAAGTGCGACCAAAGCTTCGCTGAGAGGCTAGGGCTTGGGGCGCAAATGACGGGCAACGCCAAAAACGCCGAACTCCGATAAGGCGTGTAACGCCTCAATGCCGAAGTCACTCACTGAAGAGCGATTGCAGGGCGTTGCTTTCTCAAAATATATTTCTGAATCTTGCCGGTCGCAGTTTTGGGTAGCTCGTTGACGAAGGTCACAGTGTGCGGCGCTTTGAAGTGCGCCAAGTTCGCCCGGGCAAACTCGCACAG
The DNA here is from genome assembly GCA_036270025.1 of Candidatus Udaeobacter sp. Taxonomy (GTDB): domain Bacteria; phylum Verrucomicrobiota; class Verrucomicrobiia; order Chthoniobacterales; family UBA10450; genus Udaeobacter. The sequence continues at coordinate 1,053 of DATBDI010000073.1, forward strand.
CTCGCGCGCATCGGCGCGCGCGCCTTCGTGGAGAACAACAAAGGCGTGCGGCGCTTCGCCCCATTTTTCATGTGGAAACCCGACGATTGCCACTTCCTGCACGGCTGAGTGTCTCAAAAGCACGCCTTCGACTTCAACCGAGGAAATGTTTTCCCCGCCGCTGATGATGACGTCTTTCATGCGGTCCCGAATTTCGACGTAGCCGTCCGGGTGCACGACTGCGGCGTCGCCGGTATGAAACCATCCGCCGCGCAAAGCTTTCTCCGTCGCTTCCGTGTCGTTGTAGTAGCCAGCCATGACCACATTGCCGCGGGCGACGATTTCACCCTGCGTAACGCCATCGTGCGGCACGTCGTTGCCGTGCGTGTCCACAACGCGCAACTCACCCGATGTAATCAGCTCAACACCCTGGCGCGCTTTGATCGCGGCCCGTTCGCTGATCGGGAGAAACGCATGTTCCGCGCGGGCCTCGCAAACGGTGATGAACGGGGCTGTCTCGGTCAATCCGTAAACGTGAGTGATGGTCCAGCCCAAATCTTCTTCAAGTCGCTGAATGGTGGAGGCTGCGGGCGGCGCACCGGCCGTGATAACGTGAATTCCTTTCGGCGCAAGGCGACGGAGATTTTCCGGTGCGTTTGCCAATGAAATTAGAACTGTCGGCGCTGCGCACAACGTGGTGATCTGCTCGGTCGCCATCAATTCAAAAACAGCGCGCGGCTCGCATTTGCGAAGACAGATGTGAGTCGCTCCCGCGGCCGTTACCGTCCAGACGAAAGTCCAGCCGTTGGCGTGAAACATCGGCAACGTCCACAGATAACGATCGGCACATGTCATCGGCGCATAAAGCAGCGTGCCGATAGAATTCATCCAGGCATTGCGATGGGTGATCATTACCCCCTTCGGACGCGAGGTGGTGCCGCTCGTGTAATTGATTGTAAGCAGATCAGTCTCGTGAATCTCCGGGCGCGCAAATTTCGCCGAGCTCGCCTCGACCATTGCTTCATAGTCGAGCCAGGCAGAATTCGGCTGAGGACTCCGAAAGTTTTCGCGAGCAGGCAGCTCGACGTTACAAGTCAAAGCGACGAAGTGTTCAACCTTGGGAAGCTGTTCGCGAATACTGTCGATCGCGCCAAGATAATCGCGGTCTGCACAGACCATGCGCGAACCACTATGGTTGATGAGGTAAACGAAATCGTCCGCAGTCAGGCGATAGTTTAACGGCACAAGCACAGCGCCGATTTGCGGCACCGCATAAAATGATTCGAGCTGTGCGTGAGTGTTCGGTGAGAGATAAGCGACTCGGTCGCGCGAGCCAATTCCAAGTTTCTGCAAAACTGACGACCAACGATCACATCGATCGAGAAACTGCGCATAGGTCCAGCGTGAGTTGCCATCGATCACGGCGACACGTTCGGGATAGAGCTTGCGCGCGCGGCGAGCAAATTCGAGAGGCGTCAACGGCGTTTCCATTCGGTCTCGTGAGGTACTCAATGTTCT
>DATBDI010000074.1:0-1810 GCA_036270025.1 Candidatus Udaeobacter sp.
GGAAGCGCTGCCGAAAATCTTCGATGCCTTCGAACAGGGCGGCCGAACTCAATTAGGTGGACTGGGTCTCGGGCTGGCGATCAGCAAAACTCTTGTTGAAGCGCATAAAGGAACGATTACTGCGCAAAGCGACGGCCGAAATAAAGGCTCGAAGTTCGCGCTAGTTTTTCCCACCTGCGAAAAAGTGGAGGCGCAAATTGCCCCGGCGCTGTCGCCGAGGCTCGCCGAACGCCAGCCCATGCGGATTCTGCTGGTCGAAGATCACGAAGACACCAATCGCTCCCTTACGAGTCTGCTTCGGCGGCGGGGTTATCAGGTGAAATCGGCACTCACTTTTCAATCTGCCCTCGAGCTCGGCGCGAAGGAGAAATTTGACGTGCTCATCAGCGACTTGGGTTTACCCGATGGGAGTGGAATAGATCTGATCCAGAAGCTCGCCTCGAAACCTCCCCTCGGGATTGCTCTCACTGGTTTCGGGATGGAACAAGATATCCGCAAGAGCCGCGAGGTAGGTTTCCACCATCACCTAGTGAAACCGATCGACCTTAACAAGCTGGATGCATTGATCCAAGAAAGCGCAGCGGCAGTGCCAACAGTGCATACAATTGGTTAGCCCCTTTAGGACCTGTCGGTCAGAGTAGTCTGAATCTTTTCGGTTCGTAGGTGTATCGCCGCCTTGCTGCAAAACCCCGCAATTCTGCGTAACGCGGCGCAACTGTTAAATGCCTTGAACGCCTAGCGTCCCCGAACGTGTGCAACACAGTGAAAAACGCACGCAAATTCCCATTCTTGAATTACGAGTTTCCTGTGAGGCAAAGCATTTATCGCAGCAATGTTCTTTCAACTAACGATATGTAACCGGCATCGTCAGGTGGCACAGGATAGCCGTGGTCCTGTCGCCATCGGTCGGCAGCGTCAATATAATCCTTCCCCTCTTCTGGATCGATATTGGGAGCGTGTTTGACGTACTTCAAAAAAGACAGCCAATCTTTTTCTGGCACGTGTCCCGGCGATATCCCCTCAAATGGATGATCGTATCCCGCCCCTTGGATTAGATCGCAAACCTCGGCGAGTTCCTCATTCGATTCCAATCTGTGTCCCTCCGCACGGGATAGCGCGTGAAAGGGCAGTAAGACCGAACCGTGTTGTTTTAGAATCGCAGCGCCTCGCTCGAAACAGCCCTGGACAGCTTTGGCTCGTTCCTCCTTCTTGGCGTCGGTTAACGTGTCCAGCTCCTTTCGAATCTGCATATAAATTGGATAGGGAGAAACAAACCACCGGACGAGAAATACGCTCGCTCCAGCCAGTAACGGAACGAGAACGAGGGCAAGTGCGTTCATCCGATCCGAGATGTGGTTGTGAAACCACTGCGGACAAAACCACAGAAGAACCGCTAGCGTGGCTCCAACAATGAGAGATACCCACCCACAAACTGCGCCTGTCCCTTTTGATGCCCACTTGCATCGTTTTGAGAGGTAAGTGAAAAAGCCTCGCATCGTAAAAATATGGTATTCTCAATCTTGCGGCCGACATCGACGGTGAACAAGAAAAGCACGCTTACGAAATTCGACCGTGCAGAAATCGTCACTCCCGCTGCCGAGCATCGTCAAACTGAGCACGGGTTTCAAATTAGCTGTGTGCTTTTAGCCTTCGCAAATGGAAACAAATTCATTCTGACCTTGAGTTTACGGTGTCGGAGTAGGTGTCGGTGTTGGCATGCGCACCCGAATAAGTTTCGGGGTTGGTCAACAGCCGATTCGCATGATTAAGTCTAAAGCGCATTGGGCCTGTAGCTCAGCGGTTAGAGCAG
>DATBDI010000075.1:0-21815 GCA_036270025.1 Candidatus Udaeobacter sp.
GCTCGCAAAGGTTTGTTGCCAATGCCATCGCTTCTGAGCCGTTTCGAATTTTGGCCTCAGGACATGTCGCAAGAATCCAGGCCCGCTGGTCGCGGCTACGGAGCGTGTCGGGGTGTTCCGGTCCAAGAACCTTTTCCCTGAGCTTAAGCACCGCGCGATATTCGGCCTCCGCTTCGGCGTATTTGCCTTCGCTGTCGAGCGCATTCGCCAGATTATTACGGCTACCGAGCGTGTCGGGGTGTTCCGGTCCTAGAACCTTTTCCGCGAGCTTAAGCAGCGCGCGATTTTCGGACTCTGCTTCGGCGTATTTGCCTTGGGCGTAAAGCGCGTTCGCCAGATTATTACGGCTACGGAGCGTATCGGGGTGTTCCGCTCCGTGAACCTTTTCCTCGAGCTTAACCACCGCGCGATATTCGGACTCTGCTTCGGCGTATTTGCCTTCGCCCGCGAGCGCGATGGCCAGATTATTACGGCTACCGAGCGTGTCGGGGTGTTCCGCTCCAAGAACCTTTTCCCTGAGCTTAAGCACCTCGCGATGTTCGGCCTCTGCTTCGGCGTATTTGCCTTCGCCCCTGAGCGCATTCGCTAGATTATTACGGATAGTGAGCGTGTCGGGGTGTTCCGCTCCGAGAACCTTTTCCTCGAGCTTAAGCACCGCGCGATATTCGGACTCTGTTTCGGCGTATTTGCCTTCGCTGTCGAGCGCATTCGCCAGATTATTACGGCTACCGAGCGTGTCGGGGTGCTCCGGCCCAAGAACCTTCTCTCTGAGCTTAAGCACCTCGCGATGTTCGGCCTCCGCTTCGGCGTATTTGCCTTCGCCCGTGAGCGCATTCGCCAGAATATTACGGCTAGCAAGCGTGTCGGGGTGTTCCGGCCCAAGCACTTCCTCGCGTATGCTTACAATGTCCCGGACAATTGTTTCTGCTTCAGAGTAATGCCCCTGGTCATAAAGGACGAAAGCAATCTCATACTGCACACGCGCCCATTCCAGCGCATCCCGCTGGCGATTCGTAAGCGCAACAGCAGCGTGGAAGTGATCAAGTGCCCGGGCGTAATCGATTCGATTTTGTGCTGACCAGCCGGCTAGTTCCAGCGCCTTCAGTGCGTCAGCGATGCGTGAGGGGTCCGCTTTTTGCGCTTCCTCGGCCGCATTCAGCGCGAGGCGCTCGGCTTCAGCATAATCTTTTGCAACGAATGCTGCGTTCGCCCGTTCGTAAGTTGTAGCATCGGGAGATCGTTTTAACTGCTCGGCGAACGCAGGCAGTTTCTCGCGCAGGGTCCGGGCATCAACGCCGAGATTTCTCGCAAGGTCCGCGTAAGCGCGCTCCTCGATCTGCTTGGGTTTCTGGCCGGGCTGCGCTTCGCGCGCTTTAGCTTCAGCCGACGGATATTGCGCGATGCCTTGAGCTAGAAGTCTGTCCATCTTGGCATTCATTGCCACTTGTTCTCGACCAAGTTTTACCTCGTGTTTAATAACCCAACCGACCAGTCCGGCGATGAGAACGAGCAAGGCAATCACACCAACCGCCCATTGTTTTCCTCGCCGGCGCAACGCAGCTAGGTCGTCACGGAGCTTAAGCACTTTGTTTTCCAGCTCTTCACTGTTGCCCAGCGGGTGGTAAAGCTGGTCCCCTACACGGATCCTCTCCCGATAGGCTACTTGCAAAGCACGCCTCTCTTCGGGCTCGGCGTCATGAGGATCGGCGGTAAAATCTGGATCAAGAAGAAGATACCAGACCTTTTTCCCGCGCTGTTTGGCGTAGAGCGCCTCGTACTGTGTATAGCTCACCCGACCGAACTGCTCGTCGATTGTTGGTGGCTCGGCACCGTAGCATTGACCCACGAGTTGGACGACGCCGGCGCTTTCGTCAATGCGGCGGCGTATCATGCCGCGCAGTTCGCCCTCTTCCGTGTCGAAAATATCCTGCCAGTCTGGCTCGTAACCGAGGAGCTGAAGCGTGTTCGCCACAAGCTGACGCGCGCTTCGCAGTTCCCTGCTCACCGCAGAAATGAAGATGATCGGGCGCACCGTAACGGCCAACTTCTCGTAACAAAATTAGAGCCTACTGACAAGACGCTTTTCGCCGCCTGATTTGCAATATTCCGTGCGCTGGTAAAATCGTTCTGTTGGTCCAGTTTTGCCTAGGAAAAGCGGGCCTGTAGCTCAGCGGTTAGAGCAGGGGACTCATAATCCCTTGGTCCCAGGTTCGAATCCTGGCGGGCCCATTTTAGTTTTCGATTTTCGATCGGCGATTTGCGATTGTCGATTGCGTGCAACGCGTCGGACGGTTTGCGCTGATCGTTTTTGAGATCGCGATTCTCACCGCGTTGATCGCCGCGACGCGGTGCGCGAATTATCAGGACGTCTTTGTCGCCGGAAACATTTACTTCGTTGACGCCGATTGTTACGCGCGCATGACGCGCGTACAACTGGTCAGCGCAAAGCCGGGGCTGATCGTGCGGCATCATGCGTTCGAAAATTCTCCGCAGGGGACAACTCCGCACACAACGGCGCCACTTGATTATCTCATCCTCGGCCTTTCGCTTTTGCTAAAGCCATTCACCGCGCAGTCGATCGACTTTGCCGGTGCGTTCATTTCGCCAATCCTTGGACTACTTGGCGGCTGGTTTCTCTGGTGGTGGTCACGTCGAATGGAATTCCGGTATGGCTGGATGATGCTGATGCTGTACGCGATCAGTCCCATTCTAGTTCACGGGACGGAGCTCGGCAGGCCGGATCATCAATCATTGTTGCTCCTGCTCATCACGATCGGGATTTGCGCAGAATGGCATCTACAAAAGCTGCAAGCCATCCGTACGCCCGGCGAAACCATGCCTGAATCGCGCATTCCCTCGCGCGGCCGCGCATGGTCGCTCGCGAGCGCTACAGCGTGGGCGTTGGCAATCTGGGTGTCGGCTTACGAGCCGCTTGTTCTCTTTCTCATCCTGACGGCCACGACGTTTCTGGCCAACCGAAAGGTTCTGTTCGCAGGAGATCGGCGCTTGGGGTGGATTTTGTTTGCAGTGATTATGGCGATCGCGTTCCTCATTGAGCGACGCGTTCCTTCGCTGCCGATTTTTCACTCGAACGCGAGCTTCGAAAATTGGGCGAGCACGATTGGGGAACTTGCGCGCGTCTCGCTGGCGCACCCGGTTTGGTTGGGCTGGTGCGGATATATGCTTCTCGTCACGCCCATCCTGCTGTGGCTGCGCGTGCGGCAGCAAGACGGTGCGCGCGGCGTTCGTGGGCTGCCAGTTTATGTTCTTCTGATCGCCACTTATTTCCTGACGATGTGGCAGGCGCGCTGGGGATATTTTTTCGTGCTCATATTTGCTCTTTCGCTGCCGGACTTGCTTGAGCCGATCAAGTCGCGTGCGGCAGTTTGGATCGCATTTGCGTTATCGGTGTTCCCGATTTTGCGCGATTGGGATCAAACACTTTGGCCAAATGAAGCGGAGCTGGCCAGCCGCTTGGAACGGCGTTCTGATTCGATCCAAATACGCGACCTGGCAATGAATTTGCGGTCGTCAGACACCCGCCCATTCCTCGCGCCGTGGTGGCTTTCGCCCTCGATCGCGTACTGGTCGGGACAGCCCGGCGTCGCCGGAAGCTCGCACGAAAGTCTTCATGGCATTGAGGACAGTGCGCGATTCTTTCTTTGCGATGACCTGCAAAAGGCGCGTGAGATTTTGACAAAGCATGAGGTCGCGTGGGTCGTTGCATATGATTCCGATCGCGTCGCGGCAAATTCTTCTGCGATTCTAGGGTTAGCAGTGCCCCCGCGTCCGTTCTGTTGGGTGCTCGATCGAACGCCGAGCAATGCGCCGCCATTCGTGGTTTTATCAGCGCAAAACGGCGTCGGTAGGTTGTATCGAGTCGTTGATCAATAAAAAAATCTACGCTGAAGCGAGAATCCGTTGACATGCATCTGCGAGTGTACAATCTACCCAATGCTCAAAAGATTCGTCCCGCAAAGGCCGATGCCGCCGGCAAAAGAAGAGCCGCGGTTTCCAGAAACAGATGATCGTGAAAACAATCATCTTCCGATTCGGGAAGAACTAAAAGCACCAACCATCATTGATAATTCAAATCCAAATCCAAAACCTATGGCAGATCATGGAGGCAAAGACATCCTCTCGAGCGATGTCGAAATTAAGGGCTCGATCAAGTTCCAAAAAGAACTACTCATCGATGGGAAAGTCGAAGGCGACATCAACTCGGACGGCGTTTTGACGGTGGGTGAAAATGCTGAAATCCGGGGCGAGATAAAGACCAAATCGATTACCGTCTATGGCAAAGTGCACGGCAACATTACCGTGGGCGAACGTTGCGAGCTGAAATCCAAGTGCGTGTTACAGGGCGATCTGAAAGCGGCACGTCTCATCATCGAAGAGGGGGCGACTTTTATTGGTAAGTCGGAAGTCACCACCGGAGCGCTTCCAAAGGGGGCTCCAGCTCGTCCTGAGGTTGTCCGGCCCAGTGAGCCGATCAAGGCAGCCTTTGGAGCGCGTGCATAAGGAAAGGACCTTGGCTTAGAGTCCAGTGGCAAATCCTGGGGCGCCTGCAAAAGTCAGTGCGGAATGCCCGCACTGTGGCTTCAAGCAGATGGAATATGCGGCGGCCAAAAGCTCGATTTGCCGCCAGTGCAGCCGTTCTTTTTCTCCCTTTGCGCCGAAGGCTGGTTTAAAGCTTCGCACAAGGGAAGAAGCGCCTGTCCAGGAGAGGTCCTCGATTTTCGGCAGATTTGAAGATTTTTGGAAGCGACAACGCAGCTCGACGATCGAATGCTTCGAATGTAAACGGAAGCAGCAGGTTTGCGGCGCCGCGACCTCAACCATCTGTCCCTCGTGCAGCGCACATATTGATCTGCGTGATTACAAAATCACCAGCGCTTTCAGTCGAAGCATTCGGACCCGTGGCGACGTGCATTTGACCGGCAAGGGCGATCTTGCTAGCAGCAGCGTGATTTGTCGATCTGCGCTGATCGAAGGAAGATTGCGCGGCAATTTGCATTGCGACGACACGGCCACAATTAACTACTCGGGAAAAATGCCGGGCCGTATCAACGCGCGACACATTATCGTCGAGCGCAAGGCCGATATCCATTTGTTCCGGAGAGTGCGAGCGGGCAGCATTGATATCAGGGGCAGGATGTCGGGAGAGATCATCGCACAAAGTGTTACAGTCCAGAGAAAGGGCGCCCTCCAAGGTGATGTTACAGCCAGGGCGATGACCGTCGAAAAAGGTGGCATGTTTTCCGGTCAGCTGATGATCGGTCAGGGCGGACTCACACAAGGGGAATTACTGCAGGATCAGGAGCAAGGCGTGGCCAGAATTCCCGAGTCGTACCTTCCGGAGACGGCTCCACGGCGTCTGCCGGCGACGTAACAACGCACGCGATGCGAAGGCTGCATCCGCGCAGTCCTTACGAGAAACTCGGCGGCTACGTCCACCTGCCGCGTTTAATCGACAAAGCCAGACTGCACCGGAAAGGATTGCTCAATGGCTATAATTACAAAACGGTTGGGTTCGACAAGCACTTGCTCGCGTTTCTCAAAATCGACGGCGACACACTTGAAGAAATCGCTAACAATCTGGACGACGACACAGACATTCTGGATTGGGTGCGACAAAACGGAGCACAGCATTCAGCGGAAGCGATTGAGCAATGGAACCACGCGATGGTTTCGCGCCACCCGGACACCGCCGCGAAAAAGGCGCGTTTCCTCCATTTTCTCAAGCAGGCCGGCGGCGAAGGACGCAAAGATATTCAAACGTACTTCGACCTGATCGAATTTGATGAAGGACGGTTGAAATGACGAATGACGGGTGCCGAATGACAAAGGAGGCCCGAATGATCAAATGACGAAAGTGACCGGCTGCGCAGCATTTTTGTCATTCGGATTTCGTCATTTCTCCGTCATTCGTCATTCGAGCTTTGTCATTAAGACTCACGTTTTGATGTTGCCAAAATTTTGTCTGCCTTCTCCAGCGTTTCTTTGCTCCCGATATCGAGCCACTGGCCTGTGATCTGGCACGTTTTAACCGGCTTGCGCGTGTAGAGCCACTGCACAAAGCGTCCGGGCTGATCCGGATTGTTGCCGGCAGCGAGATACGTTGTCAGAAGAGACAGGACCGCAGGCGAGTAATAATAAATCGCGATCGCCGCCAGAGTTCCCTGCGGCTTTTGCGGCTTTTCTTCAAACCGAGTGATGATTCCGTCAGCATCGACGGTGATGTTACCGTATTTTTTAATCGCTTCGAGGTCGCCGACGTCATACACGGCAACCGTTGCGTCCGTTCCCGTTGCGCAGGCCGCAAAATTCGCGAGCGATTCGGTGACCAAGTTATCGCCGGCAACTACCAGCAAGCTGCTTTGGGCAAGGTTCTCGCCTGTAACGACAAAGTTGATGTCACCGATCGCGCCCAGTTTATCTTTGTCGCTTGTTGAGCCGTCGTTCAGGACTTTGAACCTAAATCCCGGATGCTTGCGCTCGTATTCCTCGCTCCATGCCTGAAAATCAGCTGCAAATTTATTGTTCGTAACGATGTACACGGTCTCCAGATCAGGAATATTCGTGAGATTGTCCACAACCCATTCGACGATCGGTTTACCACCAACGGCGAGCAGCGGCTTCGCCTTGGTCAGCGTTAGTGGATACAAGCGCGTTGCGTATCCGGCGGCGAGAATTAGAGCGTTCATCGATATTGAAACGTGTCGGCTCCTGACGAAAGCCGTGAGGTAGTGATTACTCGGATTTAGCACTGCTTCCAGCGACAATGGCGTTCTTTAAATGCTGCTGGATTGCTCGGATCCGATGCGCGTCGGTGATCTTCGCGTGATTGGAGCCATCCGCCACATAAAGCGCATCGATGGCCGCGCCCGCTTGTGTGTTAATGCGCGAAAGCGGTATCACAACGTTCTCTCGATCCAGACAGCTCAGCACGTCGTACAATAAACCGATCCGATCCGGGGCCTGAATGTCAATAAGCGTGTACATCGGATGGGTTCTGCTATCGATCACAATGCGCGTTGGAAATTCAATGAGCGCAGCGACATGACGCGTTTGACGCTTCGCCTTTTCAATCAGCGGTAGAAAGTCAAACGTCTCATCTTCGAGTGCTCGTCGCAGCGTTTGCTCCACAAGCTGGAAGTCGTGCGGGTCACTCACAGGTCGAGCCTTCGTGTCGCACACACGAAAAACGGAAAGCACGACGTTGTCTCCGCGCGGAAAAATGTCGGCGCTCAAAATATTCAACGGCACAACGGAAAACGATCCCGCAATCTTGGCGAGCAACCGTTTACGTTCCCAGGTGAACACGGCTACAACACTGTGCCCTTGTTCCGGGACAGGCTTCCATTTGATTGCCGGCGCCACCGGAGAGTCTCCGCTGCTGGCAACGTTCTCAAGAAACGAGCGGAACAGTTTCAGGTGATCGACAATGTCTGCGTCTTCGCTCGCGCGGAAATAATGGTCCGGCATGAACTCAAAATGCGATTCGATTTCGCCGGCGTAATCCGATGAAAGCTTCTCGGCCAAGGAATGCTGCAAACTTTGGCGCTCGATCCTTGTTTGTTCGAAATACGCCTGCTGGTCCGCCAGATAGCGCGAGGTGTCGTGAAATAGTTGCCAAACAAGGGACTCTTTCCAGTCAGACCACGCTTCCGCGCTTGTGCCCTGGCCGTCAGCAAGGGTGAGCAGCATCAACGCGTTGAGATTCTTCCGATGCTTCACGATGTGAGCGAACTCGGTCACTGTGGCCGGATCGTCGAGATTTCTCTGTTGAGCGATTCTGGACAGCGTAAGATGATGATCCACGAGAAGGATCAGTAATTTCCTCTCTTCCGATGAGAACTGCAGTCGCGCAGCAACGCGCTGTGCGAAGAGCGCACTTGCTTCAGAATGCGGCCGCGCGCCGACCGCCTTGCCGCTATCGTGCAGGAGAAGCGCTAGATAAAGAATCAGCGGGTCCTCGAGTTCTTCGAAAAGCTTGCGATACGCGATGAGCTTCGGATCGGTGGCCTCAGCGAGCGCGTCGAGTTTGTCGATACATACCAACGTGTGTTCGTCGGCTGTGTAGCGGTGCAGAAACTCATGCTGCACCAGGCACGTGAGCTGGCCGAATTCGGGAACATAACGGCCGAGAAAATCGACCCGATGCATCATCCGCAGAATGCGCCCGACTCTGCCTTTTTGCGAAAGAATGGACTTAAAAATCTCCCGCGGCGCGCGTGCATATTGGTAAGTGCGGGTGACCTGTCGCAGGCTTCGGCTCAGTAAATCCGCCAGCTCCGGGCTGAGATCGAGGTCGCGTTGCTGGGCTAGCTGAAACGCCTGCATCATCTGTTCGGGATCTCGGCGAAAAACATCGCGCCGTGCCGGATGTAGTTGTTTGTTCCGGACAAAGAAGGTGTCGCCTATGGGAGTTTTATCCGCTCGTGGTAACGGAAGAAAGCTAAACAGCGAGCGAGTCTTGCTCGTCGCGTATCCGCAGACGAATTGCTGCGTAATACGCTCCGTTACCCGGAAGATGTCTCGCGCATGCTCGTAATAATCCCGCATGAGCGCTTCGCTGCGGAGCTGGCCATGTCGCGGCGAATAATTGAGCCGTTTTGCGATTTGTTCCTGCAGGTTCATGTGCAATATGTCAGTTGCGCGCCCCGTCGCGTAATGGAGGTCCGTCCGCAGGCGCAGGAGGAAATCGTACGCTCGCTCGATGCGTCGCTGGTCGCTTTCGCTTAGCCAGTCTTTGCCCACCAGTTGGTTCGTGCTCAGCGACCCTTCTTTGAAGTAGGTCATCCACAGCAGATTCTGATAATCACGCAATCCGCCACATCCGCTTTTTAGATTTGGCTCCTGCAGGTAGACGCTGTCACCGAATTTGTTGTGACGGCTAACCTGATCTTGCATCCGCAGCCCGACATATTTCTGTTCGTATCCCTCGACGCATTTCGAGCGAAATTGCTCCCGAAATTCGCGCGCCAGATCACCGTCGCCGGCGAGAAATCGCGACTCGAGCATGGCCGTCTTCGTATGCATATCACGGTTTGCCTCGGCTATCGCTTCCTTGATCGAGCGCGTGGAGTGTCCAACCTTGAAGCCACTGTCCCACAGCAGGTACAGGATTTGGTTCACCATCTCCTGCAGGTGCGGCGACCGCTCCGCCGCTTTGTGGTGATGCAACAGCATCACGTCGACATCACTGAATGGGTTGAGCTCGCCTCGGCCGTATCCACCAAGAGCAATTAATGCCAGTGGAACTTTCACTTCGCCGGTTTCGACGACGGCGGCGGCCCCAAAAACGTACCGCAACAAAATGTCGACCAATTCGGCGCGACGTGCGCAAATTTCCCGGCCACTGCCGCCAGCCTGGTGTCTCAGCCGCAAGCGATGCTCTTCAACCTTCAGGAACTTTTTATACAGCGGGAGGGCTTCCGTCGGACGCCTGCTTCCCGTCGGCGCGAGCTGGCTTTCCGCATGGGCCAACACTTTATCAACATCTCGGGACGCCTTCATTTCGAAGCTTGGTTGTGAAGGAATGTACGGTCGGAAATTTAAAATCCAACTCGGCGGCACGCTGATCGTGCGGAACTAGCTCGCGACTGACTTCCTCGAGGACGCTAGTATTTCAGAAATGATGTCACCGGCGTTGGCTCGATTTGTTTTCGGCCTTGCAGAAATTCAAGCTCAATGAGGAACTGCGCTTCGAGCAGATTTCCGCCGACTTTGCGAATAAGAACGGCCGCCGCGGCTGAAGTGCCACCCGTAGCGAGTAGATCATCCACCAGCACAATGCGCTCGCCTGCTGTAATGGCATCGGTGTGCATTTCCATCTCAGCGTCGCCGTACTCCAGCGAGTACTTCGCGAGCTCCGTTTTGTAGGGCAGCTTCCCGCGTTTCCGGATCGGCACAAAGCCAAGGCCAAGTTCATACGCAACCGCAGACCCGAAAAGAAAACCGCGCGCATCGATTCCGACGATCCTGTCGATCTGGAGGCTGCGGCATCGGTCCAGGAACAGGTCGATCGATGCGCGGAACAACACGGGATCGTTCAAAATCGGGGTGATATCCTTGAACACGATCCCTTTCTTCGGAAAATCCGGCACATCGCGAACGGCAGCGCGAAGTTTTTCGAGGGTTTCCGAAGGCATTGGCGCGAACGCTAGCGGGCTGCTGTGAAACGTCAATTCGGCACTCCCTTCTTTCCTCCTTCCCTTTTTTCCTGACCCCAATACGTCGTAGTTTCAACAACTTCCCTGGAGTGCTCGCCGCTCGAGTGGCGAGCACGATCGAAACATTGCCAACCTGAGATGGCAACTTAAAATAAGCCGTCCCAGTGGATCGCTACCTGCTCATTCTTTCAACGATCTGTTTTCTCGCAGCAGTCGTGCACACCGCCATGGAGTTGCGCGGTGGAATGTTTCGGCCGCGGCGATTCAATTTTTTCGCGGTCGTGCTGGGCTTTGTTTTCCAAACGGCGTTTTTATCGGTCCGCGGGCATGCGCTCGGTCGGTGTCCGCTCACCAATTTGTTTGAAGTTTTTATCTTCCTGGCATGGTCGGTAGCCGCGATCTACCTGCTCGTGGGTCCCGCGTATCGCCTCTCGCTCATGGGCGCGTTTACCGCGCCGCTAGTGGTTTTGCTGCAAGGCTTCGCGGTAATCGCACCGATTGATGTGCGTCATCCAGTGAAGTTGCCGGCGGACCCGTGGCTGGAGTTTCACGCGTCGGTTTCGCTTGTTGCGTATGGCGCGTTCGCGCTGGCTTGCATCGCCGGCGTCATGTATCTGGTGCAGGAACGCCAGCTCAAAACACACCAACTGCATTCGATTTTTTATCATCTCCCGCCGCTGACAGATCTTTTTGCGGCCATCACGCGGCTCCTTTGGTGGGGGTTCGCGTTGTACACGCTGGGCATGGTGAGCGGTTTTTTTACCGGACATCCGTTGCCGTATCTGCAAATGGTGGCCGCCATTGGAGTGTGGCTGCTTTACGCGGCAATTTTGCAAGCTCGTCACCTTCGCTGGCTTGGGCCAAGACGCGTGGCCGCATTGTGCATCATTGGTTTTAGCGCCGCCTTGACTCTTCTCTGGGGGATTACATTCACCGCGGAATTGAATGCGATGCCATGAATGTTTTCTGCATCGGCCTGAGCCATCACACTGCGAATGTGACAACGCTGGAGCAATTTGCCGGCAGCGCGACAGCCGAATCGGTTTTGCGTGAAAGCGGTTGCGCCGAAGCGTTATTGTTGACGACATGCAATCGCGTCGAGGTTTACGCTGTTTCGGAAAGGCGTATCTCCACGGACCAAATTGCACACTCCCTCACGGGCAATGTGCGAAGCGACCCTCACGGTTACGCGTCTTCATTTTACCGCTACGAAGCTGACAATTGCGTGCGGCACCTCTTCCGCGTCGCCTCTGGACTGGACTCGATGGTTGTCGGAGAGAGCGAGATCCTCGGACAGGCAAAAAAGGCATACGAGCTGGCGAGAACATCGGGAGCGATAGGTCCGGTTCTGCATCGTTTATTTCAGCGCGCCTTTCGCGTGGCCAAACAGGTGCGCACGCACACCGAGATTGCCCGCGGCGCCGTATCGGTTGGATCGGTGGCAGTCGATTTGGCGCAAAAAATTTTCGGCAGACTCAGCGACTGCACGGTTCTCGTCCTCGGCGCTGGCGAAACCAGCGAACGCACAGCGCGCGCGTTGATATCGCGAGGGGTCACCGATCTTCGCGTTAGCAACCGCTCGTTTGACCGTGCAGACGAACTGGCGTGCGCCGTAGGCGGCCGGGTCGTCCCGTTCGAGGAATGGTCAGCGCAGTGCCGCGACATCGACATTCTGATTACTTCCACATCATCAGAAACGTTGTTGCTTACGCCGGAGAAACTCGCGCCAATGCTGCGCGAGCGTTTGGATCGTCCTCTCTTCATCATCGACATCGCGGTGCCACGTGACGTCGATCCAACTGTCAATCAATTGGAGGGCGTTTATCTTTACGACATCGATTCGATACGCTCGGTAGCGGAGCAATCACTCGCGCTTCGCCGCCAGCAGATCGCCGCAGCAGAGGCGATCATTGCCGAACACGTCGCGGACTTCGTCGAGGCAATTTCTTCTCGCGCCTCGCAAAGTTCTGAGGATCCTTCGCTCGGCGAAAATTCGCTGCGCCCGTCGGCGCTGTAATGGCGGTCTATGACCGCTGAAAGTTCAAAAATTGTCCTCGGCACACGCGGCAGCGAACTGGCGCGCGCGCAGGCGCGCCTGGTTGAGGACGCGATTCGAGCTGCGCGCGCAGCGATAACCGTCGAGACGAAAATAATCGCCACTCGAGGCGACAACGTGCGCACGATCGATTCTCCCGCAGGACGCAAAGGAATGTTCACGGCAGAGATAGAGCGAGCGCTTGTCGCCGGAGAAATTGATATTGCGGTCCACAGTGCGAAAGACCTGCCCAGTGAAATGAGTTCAGCCGCAGAAATTGCCGCCGTTCTTCCGCGTGCCGCCATGGACGACGTGCTGGTCTCAAAGCGTCGGGGCGGCCTCGATTCACTCTCGCACGGTGCAACAGTGGCGACGGGCAGTGTGCGCCGAAAACATCAGCTACTGTGGAAACGTGCAGATCTCACCGTGATCGATCTTCGGGGCAACGTGCCCACCCGGTTACGGAAACTGGTTCAAAACGAGTGGGATGCGATCGTGTTAGCCAGCGCGGGACTTGAACGCCTCAAGCTGTCGCCAACGCACACCGAAATTTACTTTGAAGGCAGTCAATTTTTCCCTGAGATCCTCCCGCGCGAGACCTTTTTGCCAGCAGGCGGCCAGGGCGTTATTGCGCTGCAGATTCGTACCGATGACCAAAGTACAAAAGCTGTTATCGACCTTGTAAATGACCGCCACGCATTGCTTTGCTTGCGGGCAGAGCGAGAGTTTCTCCGTGGGCTACAGGGGGATTGCAATTGCCCTGTCGGCGTTGTCGCAACGATTGAAGACGACAAAATGAAAATGCGCGCGCAGCTTTTTTTACATGCATCGGCAGCTCCTCGCGAAGCCGAAGTAAAAGGTGTGCGGGATGATTGGCGCAATTTGGCCGCGGAGTTGTTGAGACGCATCGAGCAAGCGCAGGAGCATGAGCAATAGTCAGACTGGGAAAGTTTGTCTGGTTGGCGCCGGGCCAGGGGATCTCGGTCTGGTTACGCTGCGCGCAAAGGAGTGCACTGAGAGCGCGGATGTCATCGTGTACGATCATCTCGCCAATCCGGAGATGCTCGGTTGGGCGCGAGACGATGCGGAGGTGATCTACGCCGGAAAAGAACCCGGCAAGTCGCAGCTCAGCCAACAGGAAATAAACGCGCTCCTGATCGAGAGAGCACGCCAGGGGAAGCAGGTTGTCCGGTTAAAGGGCGGCGATCCCTTTGTGTTCGGCCGCGGCGCCGAAGAAGCGCAGGCCATCGCGGATGCCGGAATTCCATTTGAAATTGTTCCTGGAATCACGTCAGCCATCGCTGGTCCGGCCTATGCGGGCATTCCGATGACGCACCGGGCGCACAACTCGCACGTGACATTTTTTACGGGACACGAAGACCCGTCGAAGCCGGAAAGTGCAATCGATTACGCGGCGCTGGCAAAACTTGGCGGCACGCAGGTGATGATGATGGGCATGGAGCGTTTGGGTTCAATCACGAGAGAGATGTTGAAGCAGGGGGTACGCAGCGATCTGCCGGTCGCGCTTGTTCGTTCCGCGACGACCGGACAACAGGAAACGCTCACGGGCACGCTTTCGGATATCGCCCAAAAAGCTGTCGTGAATGATTTCAAAGCGCCGGCTGTGGCGGTGTTCGGCGACGTGGTCGCGCTCCGTGACGATCTCAATTGGTACGAAAAGCGCCCGCTTCTCGGCAAAAGAATTGTGGTTACGCGGACCCGAAAACAAGCGAGCGCGTTAAGCAACAAACTACGCGCCCTGGGGGCTTACGTGATTGAGTTACCTACAATCCGAATTGAATCGCCGACCAATTTGCGCGAATTCGCAGAGCTCGTCCAAGACGCGCATGTCTATGACTGGATCATTTTCACGAGCGCCAACGGCGTCGAGGCGTTCTTCGATATCTTTTTCAAGCTGTACGACGATATGCGCGAGATTGGCGGCGCGCGCATCGCTGCGATCGGGCCGGCCACGGCGCAACGCGTGAAAGATTTTCATCTGCGCGTTGATGTTCAGCCGGAGGAATTCGTGGCCGAGGCCGTGGCACGCGAATTCGAAAAACTCGGAAGCATCGAAAATCTGCGGATCCTCTTAGTGCGCGCGGAGAAAGCGCGCGACACCCTTCCAAAGGAACTTTCGGCGCAGGGCGGGATCGTGGACGAAGCCTTTGCTTACCGGACCGTGGCGGAGACGCGAGACACGAGGGGCGCACAGCGGCAACTGACAGAGGACGGGGCTGACTTGATCACGTTCACCAGTTCGTCAACCGTGGAAAATTTTATGGCGCTCGGACTCCCATGGCCCAAGGGAATGCGGATCGCAAGCATCGGCCCGATCACGTCAAAAACTGTACGTGATCAAGGGCTGAAGGTTGATGTCGAGGCGCGCCGGCACGATATCGATGGTCTGGTGCAGGCAGTGAGCGAACTTTTTGCCGGGAAACGTCAAAAAGGGTTACGCGGTTGAACAGTTAAAACGAGAACCGCTGCGTCAGGTTATCGTTTTAGTTGTTCAACTCTTTAGCTCGGGTTATATCGGAACTTCATCCGAACGCGCTTGGCGTTGGCTTTCGCTTTGCGGCGATGCTTTTGCGAAGGCGTCTCGAAGGCGCGCAAACGGCGGACCTCCTCGAGAATACCCTCGGCATCCAGCTTGTTTTTCAGCCGCTTCAACGCGCGATCGACAGGTTCACCTTTACGAACAATCACTTCTGGCATCGATAATCACTCCTGAATTTTGCAATTGGCTCTCAAACCGGTGAGCCCGAGCCTACTCAGACCCCATGAACTCGTCAAATTTCAGCGGACGGCAGGGACTAAGTCAGCCGCTTTAGCGCTGGGCGAGAGGATTTGCGGCGGTTGCCGCTTTTTGGACGATCTCGCGGCGCAAAGCTGTCTCTCTGCCGCCTCGGGCGCGCAACCACCAGAGCACGATCGGCGAGGCGATAAAGATCGACGAGTACGTGCCGACAACCACACCGACCACGAAGGAGAACGCGAAATCGTTCAGAACTGGCCCGCCGAAGAAATAAAGCGCCAAAACTGTCAGCAGAACGGTCCCGCCCGTGAGAATCGTCCGCGATAAAGTGTCATTTATCGACGTATTCATGACTTCGGCGACCGATCCAGAAAGCCGGTCGCGCAAGCCACTGCGGATCCGGTCGAAGACGACGATCTTGTCGTTAATCGAATAGCCCGCGATTGTCAGAACGGCAGCGACCATAATCAAGGAAAGCTCGCGGCCGGTAAGGGAGAAAATACCCAGCGTAATGATAAGGTCGTGAGCCAAAGCCACGAGCGAACCGACGGCAAACGAAGTGCCAAAGCGGAAGCTTATGTAGACGAAAATCCCAATCAATCCAAGAGCCAGAGCCAGCGCGCTTTTCGTCGCTAGTTCTTTTCCGACAAGCGCGCCGACGTGGTCGCTTTGTTCGAACTTCAAGCCGACATTTGGCAGCGTTTCAGTTAGCCGCGCTTTGATCTTGTCGGCGGCGCCAGAATCAGCGCGGATGCTGATGAGGTCGCGATTTGCAACCTTTTCCGATTGGATGACGCTGCTTTGGAATCCACTGTTGGCTAGCGCGCTGCGGACTTGGTCCGGCGTTAGTTTGTGGCTGGCCGAGAGAACGAGCAAATCGCCCCCTCGGAAATCGGCACCGAGATTGCGCTCGCCCCGAACCCACAGGACGCCGACGCTCAGAAGAGCAACAACGGCCGATGCAAATGCGAACTTCCGCGCGTGGCCGAGAAAGTCGAACCCTTTCGAACGGATAAGATGAAGCATCGACACGCGCTTCAACAACTTGAGCGAGAATGCCCAGGAGAAGCAGGTGTAAGTGACAAGCAATGAAGAAAACATTGATGCCACAATGCCAATCGTCAGCGTGAGCGCGAAGCCCTTCACCGGTCCACTTGCCAGCCAGAAGAGAATGGCCGCAGTAAGAAATTGCGTGACATGCGCGTCGAAAATCGCGCTGAACGCTTTTCGATAAGAAGTATCGATCGCTATGCGGAGCGATTTTCCCTGTTTGATCTCGTCCCGGAGCCGCTCATAAATCAAAACGTTCGCATCCACGGCGATCCCGAGGCTAAGAATCAGGCCCGCGATGCCGGGAAGTGTCAGCACGCTGTTGAACATCCCCAGCGCGCCAACCACCATGATGCAGTTGATGAGCAGAGCGATGTCCGCGATGAGACCTACGAGCCGGTAATAAATTAGCATGAAAACGACCACCAGGGCGAAGCCTGCGATGCCCGAATAAATGCCGCTCCTGATGGAGTCGCTGCCGAGGCTGGCCGACACCTGGCGTTCTTCCTCAATTTTCACCGGTGTTTGCAACGGATTCTCCAGCACGCTTGCCAGGCCGCGCGCTTCTTCCTCACTAAACCGTCCTGTGATTTGCGCGTCGCCGCCGTAGATCGCGTCCTGAATGACGGGCGCGGAGAAAATTACGCCATCAAGAACGATCGCGAAACGGTGGTGAACGTTCGCAGCGGTGATGTCGCCAAATTTCTTCGCGCCTTCGGCATCAAATCGCAAATGAACTACCCACCCGTCTTTTTCGTACGAAGCGGCTGCATTCGAAACACGGTCGCCCGCCAGGTCGGCTTTCTTTTTTATGAGCAATCGCTCTTCGATGGGCTTTTCGCCCTCGCGCTGCATTTTGTAGCTCTCGATGCGAAACTCCGGCGGAATGACGTCCTTGCCTTCATCGATTGCCTTGAGCTTCTCGCCGTTATCAGGATAAACGAGCCGGAACTCGAGTTTCGCCACGCGCGAGAGCTGGTCGCGCGCTTCCTGAATCTTTGCGGCATCGAGCCCGGGAATCTGCACCAGAATTCGATCAGTACCCTGGGGCGTGATGATTGGCTCGCTCACGCCGAATTGATCTACACGCTTGCGGATCGCCTCCATGGCTTGCTCTACCATCGACTTCGTGATGGATCGTTTCGATCCATCCGGACTGGCTGCCGGTTCCAGTCGAATTAAAAAGGAAGTACCGCCCCGAAGGTCGAGCCCGAGATGGATTTTTCCGGGGCGAATGACAGTGCCGTCAGGTCGCTTTTGGTCGAATGGCGGATAGGTGGATGAAAGGCAAAACGCCGTAACTGCAATCGTCAGCACGGTCCCCAACATGCGTCGGACACGATCCTTCTCAGTTGCGAAGTACCATCCGAACAACACCAACAAACCGATGCCGGCAAAAAATGTGAACGCAGGTCCCATCACATTGTTGATTTATGGCTTTTCACTCTCGATTCGCTCATCGATTCAAAGGTTCAACCTTCCTTTAGCACATTCGTGACCGCCGATTTTTCCATCTCAATCTTTACGTTGTCGGCCACCTTCACGAGCACAGTACTCTCTTTCACGTTCGAAATCAGACCATGGATGCCAGCATTGGTCACCACCCGGTCGCCGGTTTTTAAACTCGAGATCAAATTTTGTTGCTGTTGCTGCCGTTTTTTCTGCGGCCGGATCATCACAAAGTACATGATGATGAAAATGAAAATCAGCGGCACAAAAAACGAGCCGATGCCGCCGCCGGGGATCGCCTGAGGCGCCGCGGATTGAGCCTGAGCAAGAATCGTCTGGAGCATGCTAAGAATTGAAGAGCGCACCTTAAACGCGAAAGCGCCCGCTGCAATGCTTCTTTCGCATCCGTCGTATTATGACACCGTTAATTGATGCTTTAGCCACGCCCCTATGGGGCTTCTGTACTTGAAGCCCCTGAAGTGAGGACGGTGCATACCACCGTCGCTACAGTGCGCGCCTCGAAAAATCAAACCCGCGTTTCACTTGATGAAAAATCGGCTCGAAGTGCTAATCTCTTTGCCGACAACGGGGGTATAGCTCAGCTGGTAGAGCGTCTCGTTCGCAATGAGAAGGCCAGGGGTTCGAATCCCCTTACCTCCAGCCCCCGAAAGCTTTCGGGGCTGTCGTGCCGAAGGTCGCCGCGGCGACCGGAAGCGGACTTTCACTGAGATCTGGCCTCGCTGCCTCAAAGACTACGCCTTGGCAGGCCAGCATTCTTCCTTCATGGAGAAGGCCAAAATTCTCTCACGCCATCTCACATGCTCGTAGTGTTCTCCGATTGGTGACCGCAAATGCACTTAAAAAATTCGCGAATGAACCAAGAAGTGTAATAACGTTTTTTGCAGTGGGCCAAGATACGCCGACTCCCAGAAATACCCATTTGCGCCCCCAAGAGAGCACCGGAATCGTTTTGCTGCGGCGCTGGAGCGTGCTCAAAATCTGCCGAGTGTGACCGCACCTGTGCAACGATACTAGCAGAAGCCCTACAATCTCTACTATCTCAGCCGCTATGATACCGCGACGTGCCAAGACACTTTTCTACACAATGGTCGGGCCAGTCATGCGCCTCAATGCCGCCATTTATCGCGCTTGGCGTGCACCTCAAGAGAACGGCAAAGAGTTGGTGCGAGTGCATCTTGGGCCAGGCCAGCGCAATTACCTCGCGGACTGGATTAATGTGGATGCCAACGTTTTCACAGGAAAGTGCGATGTGTGGTCGGACATTTCCAAGTCATTATGTTTCCGTGATTCGTCGGTAGATGCGATCTACTCTCATCATGTCGTAGAACATCTTCCGGACGTGTTCGCGCATTTCCGAGAGATGTTTCGCATCATGAAGCCGGGAGGCGTTTTCCGAGTTGGCGGTCCCAATGGTGATTCCGCAGTGCGACAATATCTGGTTGGCAACAAGGATTGGTTCCCTGATTTTCCAGATGCCCGAACGAGCATCGGCGGACGACTGGAGAATTATATCTTTTGTCGCCAAGAGCACTTAACTATCCTGACGCCATCGTTTCTGGAGGAGATAGCTTCCGCCGCAGGCTTCGTTAATTTAGAGTTCGTGCTCCCTGTCACTGAATCCGCATATCCTGAAATCTTCGATAAAGGTGTAATGGCTACAGAATGGGAAAACACGCCGGAGTGTCCACATACCTTGCTCTTGGAGGGAATCAAACCGCACTAAAGCTCTCCATCGAATGCTCCACAAGATCACTCCGGTCGTTCTCAGCTACCAGGAAGAGCCCAATCTCGCTCGAGTTCTGAAGCGACCTGCCTGGGCTGAGCGAGGATTACTGACTTCTGACTACCGGCTCCCGGCCTTTGGCGTCTGATTCCCGCTCTGCTGACTCCCCGCTTCTGCGCCACATCTCGCGCTCTTTGAAAATGATCATCCGCTCGTACCAGGCCAGTAGCCGGCAGAGCACCCAACCGCGGTAACCGTCACGGAAGCCTTGTTTCCAGATGTAATGAAAAAGAAAACGAAGCGCCGGGCGACATGGTAGCGACATGGAAAGCTTCTTAAGCAATCGCTTACGCTCCGTCTCCGTTCCGAACGCCGTCGCTCGTAATGTTTTCCCGGTTGTGCCCTGGTATAGTTGTTCGCGCGCTTGGGCTTCCCAGGTGGAATAGCGATTATGTTTTTCGATGAAGGTGGCGATATCTGGAAAGGCGTAATGTTCCATCGGCGCGGATAGATATTTGGACCGGCCATCGAGCAACACGTGCTCGTGCACTTCGTTATCCCCAGACTGAGTGCTGTTGTTGATTTCGATCTGTTCGTATCGGCCGAGCCGATGCCGAAAAAGCCGCAAATTCCAACTGGGAAAATAACCGCAGTGGTTGATCCAACCGCCGAGGAACCAGAAGCGGCGATTCAAATAAAACCCGTCCACGTCGGTGCGGCGAATCGCCAGGCGGATTTCGCGTTCCAGTTCGGGTGTAATTCGTTCGTCGGCATCCACGATCAGCACCCATTCATGTTGCCAGGGAATATTTTCCAGCGCCCAGTTCTTCTTTCGTGGAAGGTTCCCATTCCAAACGAACTGCACCACTCGGGCTCCTGCTCCTTCCGCGATTGCTTGTGTGCCATCGGTGCTCGCGGAATCAACTACTACGATTTCCTCGGCGAATGAAACGCCGGAAATACAGTCGCGCACGTTCGCCGCTTCATTCTTGACTGGGATAAGCACTGACAAGGGTGCCCGTGCGTCGGATAGCTTGCTCATTGAGTAATCTCGTAATGACCCGCCCGGTTTTGAAAAGACCTTGCGATTTAATTTCCTCCAGAGTTTGAGAAATCTGGTTTAGGAGTTCAGCGACCATCGGTAAATCGCAGACTACGCGGATTTAAGGGGACACAAAACCGAATCTGAAACAAGTTCCTGCTAAGGCACCAGGATTACAGGCACATCAAAAGAATGGTGCTCGAGCTGCAAGGCCGCGAAAAAGAAGCTGCGGCGTTGCGGTAACTTAGCTGGCGCACGAACCTGCGTCTTCCGCATAATCGCGGTTGCAAAGGCAACGGCGACGAGCGCGCAAATTCCGTAGAGAGCTGGTAAGATAGAAGCTGCTGTGCCCGCGGCAGCTAGGCTGCAGCGTTTGGCGAAGGCGGGTGCGCGCTGGCAGTTCAAGCGGCTTCCTTGGAGGGAATTCAGCTAACGAATTACCGCTTGCTAAAAATTACGTAAACAAGATGATTAGCGCCGGTGAATCCGGATGATTCCGCTGCCCGCCAGCCCTCGCACGGCCGTTTCGCAACGACACGGTGGAGCGTAGTGCTTTCCTCCGTCGACACGGACGGCGGCACGCAGAAGATGCACAACGCGCTGGCGGAACTTTGCAAAATATACTGGCGACCGGTCTTCGCGTTCGTTCGCCGCCTGGGACATTCGCCTCCGGACGCCCAAGACCTGACGCAAGATTTTTTTGTCACGGTGCTTAAAGGTCGGCTTTTGCAGCGCGCCAATCCAGCTCGCGGTCGCTTCCGCTCGCTGGTGCTCAAAGCGCTGGAGGACTTTTTGCGCGATGCGGAAGCGAAGCGTAGCGCGCGGAAACGCGGTGGCGACGTGCAGTTTGTTTCCTGGGACGATTGGATGTCCGAGGCGCCATCGCATTTCTCGATTTCTCAGCAGGAATCGGATAGATGGCCGGCGGAGCGGATTTTCGATGTGCGCTGGGCGGCCACGGTAGTCGAGCGTGCCTTGAGTCAACTGGGTGAGGAATGCGAGAAGCGCGGGCGCCGGCGCGTTTTCGATATGCTAAGTCCTTGTCTGGCGGCAGACCGGGAGAATGTTTCTTATTCCAAGCTCTCAAAGACGCTGGGCATTCCCGAAGCCTCAGTAAAGCGCCTCGTACATCAGATGCGGGTTCGTTACCGGGCGCTGCTCCGTGAAGAAGTCGGTCTGACCGTGGAGAGACCCGATGAGATCGACGATGAACTCCGTTATTTGTGCGCGGCGTTGAGTGCCACAGAATAAGCGCAACAATTTTCGAGAACTTCCCCCTCCAATTCCCGGAGGAACATAGGAGATGACGGCGGCGCGGGCCTACGTCGAGCTCGTCCGGCCTCGGCGCGGCATCGCACTTGTAACTTTTGCCTTTGACTTTTCAATGAGTGACACTCCAGATTCGATTCCTGGGCCTACGGAGCAGCTCGCCTGCCCGCAATGCGGAACCGCATGGCGTCTCAAACGGGGACTTTGTGTGAGCTGCCTGCTCTCACCCGGCCTGGAGACCGATATGCACGATGGGCAAGCAGTCGATGATGTGCTCGACCAAATCGATA
>DATBDI010000076.1:0-2298 GCA_036270025.1 Candidatus Udaeobacter sp.
CAAGATTTTATGAAAAGTAACAGCCACTCGAAGTCACATTGCTGTCATGTCGAGCGAAGTCGAGACATCTCTAATTTTTCTCAGGCGGTATCGAGAGATTCCTCGACTCCGCTCGGAATGACAATCAGTTGAAATGAAATCCCCGCTCGAAGCGCCCGAAAAACAGATCGCCGAAGAAACCAGCGCGAAGCCGGAAAAGCCCGTGCCCGCCGCTGTCATCGACACTTCGAAGATGTCGAAAGGTCAGCGCGAAGCGCTCGAGCTGGCCGAGGCCGCGCGCGATCCGCTGGAGGACCGCGGCAGTTTCGCCAGCAACCTGTTTGTCGGCCGTTACGATTTCAATCGAATCCATCCCTATCCCGCACAGACCGCAGAAGATCGCGCCGCTGGCGAAGAGTTTTTGCGCAAGCTTGAAACGTATCTGCGCGAACATGTCGATGCCGATGAGATCGATCGCACAGGTGAAATTCCGCCGGAAAATTTTAAAGGACTCGCAGAGATGGGCGCGTTTGGGATCAAGGTGCCGAAGAAATACGGAGGGCTCGGGTTATCACAATCGAATTATGGACGCGCGGCAGTGTTGCTTGGCAGTTGGGATGGAAACGTCGCCGCGCTCGTGTCTGCGCATCAGTCCATCGGCGTTGCGCAACCGTTGCTTTTATTTGGTACCGAAGAGCAGAAACAAAAATATCTCCCGCGCGTCGCAGGCGGCGAAATTTCGGCGTTCGCGCTGACGGAAGTTCATGCAGGATCCGACCCGGCGGCACTGAGCTTGAAAGCTGAACCAAGCGAAGACGGCTCCGAATTCATCCTGAACGGCGAAAAACTTTGGTGCACCAATGGCGTGAAAGCCGGCGTACTGGTCGTGATGGCGCGTACGCCGTCGAAGATGGTCGGCGGAAAAGAACGCAAGCAAATCACTGCCTTCATCGTCGATGTAGATACGCCGGGGCTGGAGATCGCGTATCGCTGCCGGTTCATGGGACTCCGCGCGCTTTACAATGCAGTTGTTGAGTTCACCAATGTGCGCGTTCCGCTGGAGAACATCATCTTTAAGGAAGGTGCCGGACTCAAGGTTGCGCTTACCACGCTTAATACTGGACGGCTCACGCTTCCTGCGGCGTGCGTCGGGGTGTCGAAGCGTTTGCTGGAGATCTCGCGGAAATGGGCCGCCGAACGCATTCAATGGGGCGTGCCCATCGGCAAACATGCAGCCGTTGCCGGGAAAATTGCAGAAATGGCGGGCAACGTTTTCGCTATGGAGGCGATGACATTTCTCGCGTCGTCGCTGCTCGACAGTAAGGCGGGCGACCTGCGTATCGAAACGGCGATGTGCAAAATGTGGGCCACGGAAACGACCTGGCGTATTGCCGATGAAGCAATGCAAGTGCGCGGCGGACGTGGATATGAGACTGCGGCATCGCTGGCCGGACGCGGCGAGCCACCAATCGCGGTGGAAAGATTTCTGCGCGATTGTCGTGTAAACACAATCTTCGAAGGTTCGAGCGAAATTATGCGGCTGTTCATCGCGCGCGAAGCGCTCGATCCGCATTTGAAAGTCGGTGGCGCGATTTTCAACACGCAACTGCCGATGTCCGACCGCGCTAAAGCCGTTTTCAGCTCCGGAAAATTTTACGCCGGTTGGTATCCGCGCCAATGGATGCCGAACGGCGCGGGCAAGATCGACAATTTGCACGACACCCTGCAGAGCCATGTCAACTACGCAGCGCGGACGAGCAAACGGCTCGCACGCGGTTTGTTTCATGCCATGGCGCGGTTCGGTCCGAAACTTGACCGCGAACAATTGCTGCTCGCGCGATTTGTCGGAGTCGCCACCGAGCTGTTCGCGATTAGCGCGACATGTTCCTACGCGCAATGGCTGCTCGGTCAGGGCAAACCCGTCGATGAAATTCTTTCCGTCGCGGATTATTTCTGTCGCTCTGCGCAAACGAGGATCGATCACCACTTCGCCGGCACATCGCGAAATGTAGACAAGCGCGGCTACGATCTCGTGCAAGAGTTGCTGGCCGGAAAACACGAGCTGCTGCGGGACGGAATCGTATAGCTGTAGCCAAGGCGCTGTGTCGCCGTGTTTCTCTTCCACGCCTCGACAAAGCGAGGCGGCTACAACTGTGCGCTCCGTCGCCGGATTGTATTCGACTTACGAGCTTCTGGAGTTATCCGGCTGCAGCGATTTGCCTACGGCTGCGCTAACGGCCTCGGGTGGGGCGATGGGCGCGGACGCGGAGTTGGCAGGAGCTGGAAGGCGAGGAAGTCGGGAAGATTGTGGTCGCCAGG
>DATBDI010000077.1:0-36500 GCA_036270025.1 Candidatus Udaeobacter sp.
GTCTCGAAGAAGATGATCCGCGCAACCCGGCAACGATCGCAGACAACGTCGGCGACAACGTCGGCGACTGCGCCGGCATGGCTGCCGATGTGTTTGAGACGTATGCAGTGAGCTTGATCGGCGCGATTCTTGTCGGCGCACTGACGTTACCGGATAACCCGGCGGCTGTGATTTACCCGTTCGTGCTGGGCGGAATTAGCGTGCTTGGCGCGATCTTGGGAGTGCTGTTCGTGAACTTTGCCGGGGGAAAACCGGCCACTGTGTTGATGGGTGGTGTAATCACGAGTGCGATCGTTTCTGCCGTCCTCTTCTGGCCGGCCACGCACTCCCTGTTTCCAGCCGGCGTCATGATCGGGGGCCTGTTGCGCTCGCCGACTCAACTGTACTGGGCATCGCTTGTCGGCATCATCATGACAGCCGTTGTCGTAGTTATCACTAATTACTACACCTCGATGCATTATCGTCCTGTGCAAAAAATTGCACGTGCCTCAGAGACCGGTCATGCGACGAACATCATCGCCGGTCTGGCTGTAGGTCAACACGCCACGGCGCTGCCGGTAGGGTTCATCGCAATCGCTATCCTGCTCAGTTTTCATTTCGGCGGTCTTTACGGAATCGCGATCGCAGTGATGGCGATGTTGTCGATGGCCGGGATCATCATCTCGCTCGATTCGTTCGGTCCCATTACTGACAACGCGGGCGGCATCGCGGTAATGAGCAACTTGCCCAACGAAGTACGCAATGTCACCGATCAACTCGACGCGGTAGGCAACACGATGAAAGCAGTCACCAAGGGTTACGCCATTGCTTCAGCCGGACTCGCAGCGCTCGTTTTATTTGGCTCATACGTACAGGAGCTCGAGGCACACGTGACCCGCAATGGCCAGCCCTTCGTGTTCGAGTTTTCACTTAGGGATCCGAAAGTGATTATCGGTTTGTTCCTCGGTGGCCTGCTTCCGTTCATCTTCACCGCGTTCAGCATGGACGCCGTGGGCAAAGCAGCTGGCGCCGTTGTTCGCGAAGTGCGCCGGCAAATACAAGCGCATCCCGGTATCATGACCGGCAAGGACACGCCTGAGTACGGGACGTGCGTGGACATCGTGACCAAAGCGGCATTGCGCGAAATGATCGTACCAGCGCTACTGCCGTTGATTTTCGTGGTGGCGGTAGCGGTGATTCCACAGTTGGGCCCAGTCGTGCTCGGAGGCTTGCTGGTGGGAACCATTGTCACCGGCCTGTTTGTTGCCATTGCCATGACCTCCGGCGGCGGCGCATGGGATAACGCGAAAAAATTTATCGAAGAAGGAAATCTCGGTGGCAAAGGTTCTTTTGCTCATGCCGCAGCGATCACCGGCGACACGGTGGGTGATCCGTACAAAGATACTGCCGGGCCCGCGATCAATCCGATGATCAAAGTCGTCAACATTCTCGCGATCTTAATTATTCCCATTTTCTTTTAGCACAGTGAGCAACTGCCTTGGAAAAAAAAGAACTGCTGCTTTTGATTTTCGCTTGCTTTAAGCGAAGGTACTGAGCAGTTTTCTTCCCCCCCACAATGCCTCGCGTCTTAATCATTGAAGACGATGCCGAGAATCGGCGCGTAATGGCGCGGTTGTTCGCGCGCGAAGACTGGAAGGTCTTGGAAGCAAACGACGGTGACGCTGGGTTAGAGCTGGCGTTGCGCAATCGGCCGGAGTTGATCCTGTGTGATTTGTTAATGCCAAAATCGAACGGCTTCGAGGTATGCCGCTCCATTCGCGAGAAACTGCAACCAACCAAGATCATCGTCGTCTCAGGTCGCGATTACGGGGTCGACCGAACCAGTGCTCTTGAAGCAGGCGCTGACGAATATTTGCTCAAACCGTTCACGTGGGAACTGCTCTCCAGCACGATCGACCGGCTTCTGCCTGAAATCCCGCGTCGTCCCGAACCGAAATCTGTCCCGGAACGTGAATCGGTTCCTGCGCGAATAAGGCTGTGGGGCGTTCGCGGTTCAATTCCCGTCCCCGGAAGGAGCACGGTCCGTTATGGCGGAAACACCAGTTGTGTGGAAGTGCGCGCCGACGGCGAGATCATCATCCTCGATGCTGGCTCTGGGATTCGCCTGCTCGGTCTCGCTTTGGACAAAGAATTCGGGCCTCGCTCGATGAAGTTGACTCTTATGATCTCACACACTCACTGGGATCATATCCAGGGACTGCCTTTCTTTTCTCCAGCGTACGATCAGAAAAATCTGATCCGCGTTTTAGGTTATGAAGGCGCTCGCGCTGGTTTGGCAAAGATTCTGGCCAGCCAAATGGAGACGCCGTTTTTCCCCGTGAGCTTACGCCAACTCCCAAGCCACCTGGCAATTGAGGAATTGAAAGAGATGGAGTTTCGAGTCGGGTCCGTCGAGGTGCGATCCAAGTTCGCCAATCATCCGGGAATTTGCGTCGGGTACCGCCTCGCCACGAGTTCGGGATCCATCGCCTACTTTCCGGACAATGAACCATACGAGGAACTCAAGCTGCTGTTGGCCTCGCGCGACGGGATCAGCGAGGAGGAAGCGCGGGATTTTGCCGGCGCCGAGCGCGGGAAAATGGTCGATTTTCTCCAAGATTGCGACGTCGCGATCATGGATACGCAATATACCGAGGCGGAATACGCTAAGCACGTTGGCTGGGGCCACAGCTCCGTGGATAGCGTCGTTTCCCTGGCGCTCGATGCAAACGTGGGCAGGCTCATTCTTTTCCATCACGACCCGAATCACGACGACCAGATGATCGACAAAATGGTGGAACATGCGCGCGCGTTCGTAGCAAAAAGCGGAAAGTCTTTGGACGTCGATGCCGCTCGAGAAGGCGCTGAGATCTTGCTCGACGCCAAGGTGCCGGCATAATCAGCACTCCCGCGCGCGGCGACTTGCAGTCCCACCGCGCGCCTTTAATTTTCAGCCTTCGTTGCCTCGTAGTGTAATGGTAGCACTAGAGACTCTGAATCTCTCTGTCTAGGTTCGAATCCTAGCGAGGCAGCCACATAAACCCCGAATGCGCTTTCGGAGCACGTGGCCGTACCGCTTTCATGAAAACCGCGTGAGTCGGAGCCTTTTACGCGGTTCGAATCCTAGCGAGGCAGCCACGTAAAAGACCTGCGGGCGTAGGTCGAGGTAACCGAGCAGGGCACGGAATTGTGACATTCTATTTCTCTTGACAGTTTTTTGAGACCTTCGTCCCGTAAATCCCGGAAATATAGGTAGGCGCTGGATCATCAATCCAACGGCCGGTTGCAGATTAATAGTTATATCGGACAGTCCAAAAAATGAAAGAAAGAACCAAAATGACTCTCAGAACAAAAATCTATCTGACAATTGTAATGCTGTTATCGCTCCCAGGAGTGCTTTACGCCGCCAATCCAGTTCCCTTTGTCACTCCAGGCCACGGCATCTTCCAGCCCATAGGCATGGCCGCTGACCCGACTCACCTGTACGCGAGCGAATTCGAAGACAACCAAATCCTTACGATCGATTGCCAGGGGAATGCCACGTTGTTCGGGACGCTTCCGGTCCCCACTCAACCTTTGGTGGAGAAATACCCGGCTCTCGCTCCAGCGCAGTCCGCGACGGCCTTGTTCACCCCGGGCGACCTTTTCGTCACACTACGCGAAAAGATCTATAGAGCCACGCCACCTAGCGGTATCTTCACGCAGTTTGCGGATCTGTCCGGAGTATTAGGCGGCTGCCCCTTATCGGACCACAGCGCGATTGGGTTCGACAAAGTGGGCACATTTGGCTTCAACATGATCGTAACGTGCGAGAACGGCCGCGTCTGGAAGATTGACCATCTTGGAAATGTCACGCACATCGCGGACACGACGGACCTACAGCATCTCACACACATTGAAGGACCAGTTGTATTGCCGTCAAGCTTCGGGCCATTGGGCGGCAAGATCCTGGTGGCCGACGACCAGTTCAATCAGGTCTACGCAATCGATAACATGGGCAACGTTACTTATAACCCTTTCAATCTCCCAGACCCGACCGTGTTCACTCTCGCAGAACAGATCCTCGTTATCCCGGAGTTTCCATGCACCTACTGCGACCGCGCCTTCTTCCAGGCGTCAGCACAGAATGACACGATTTTCTCATATCCGCTAAGCGACTTCACAGGGTTTGGTGGCGACATCCTCATTACGACCGAGGGCGCCCCCCCCCAAGGCACCGTTCGCTCGCACTTCAATAGCACTACCATGGCCTATGAGTTCAGTATCTTCGATGCCTCCGCCATCTTGAACGAGGGCGCCACTTTCGTTGAAGGTATCTGCTCTCCGACGCCGACGCCGACTCCTTCGCCTTCACCGAGTCCGACTCCTACACCTACCGTGACACCGACTACATGCGGTACTGCTTTTGTTATTGGTGATCTCGATGCAGTGGTGGGTAATACGGTGACGTTTTGGGGCGCCCAATGGTGGAAGAAAAATCATTTGAGCGGTGGCACAGCTCCAGCAAGTTTCAAAGGCTTTGCCAATTGTACAAACCCAAATCCGCCGGCCTGTGGAGGCACGTGGATAAGTGATCCGGGCAATAGTTCGCACCCACCAGACACCGTCCCGGCTGACATTACAGTAATTGTCTCAAGCTTGATAACGAAATCGGGCTCGATAGAGAGCGGGGACATTCCCATGATGGTGACCATCCACACCAATCCCGGCTACGACGGGAACCCCGGTCACGCGGGCACCGGAACGGTAACAGCAGTTGTCTGTCAAGGCGCTCGTCCTCACCAGCCCGTTCGACCTGCTAGAACTCCACGCTGACCTTAAAATAGACCGGATTCACCTAAACGCCCGCGACGAGTTCCTCTTGTCGCGGGCGTTTTTGCAGGACATCACCGGAATTTCTTGATCTCAGCTTTGCTGATTCAGAGTCCTAACCTCATTATCGGAACGCCGGGGACACAAAAAGACGAAAAGCGTTGCGAGCTAAACGCTCGGTTTAGTTTCAACACAGCGCGCGAATTGGGCTTTCGCGGGAGTTTGGGCGAATGGGAGCGGTTGATGGGCCGGTTGCGAGACAATAGGTCCTTCGCCTCGGTGGCAAACGGCTGTAGCATGAGTCCCTATGCGCTAGGGTGAGTCGCGGACACCTTTAGCCGCGGACGCCGAATTTTCTTCCGTCAGAGCAAAAGGCAGGGAAAATTTCCCGGACCGTGAATTGCACTGCAAAATCCCTGCCAGAAAGTGAACGAGAGAATTTCAACCGTGCCCTTTTTGCCTTGGCATTTTTCTCGTGGCGACAAGATCGAGAATTGCCCGGCGCAATTTCTCGCGGTCTGCTGGATTGTCCATTTCCAGCTTAAGGTTCATCGCCTCGGCGACCGTTTTAGCGTAAGCAACGCCCTGCTGCTCGACTAATCGCTCCCAGCGTTCATCGGCCATAACCTCGATAAGATTGGAGACGGAACGCTTTTCTAAAGCTGCCATTTGTTCCAGTTTGTTCCGTTGCTCCTCACGCACCGTCAGGTTGAGCTTCGGTTTGTTCTTGTTCTTTTTGGATTTTGCCATTCGCACCTAAATCGCGCCTCCGATCTCAAGCAGACTCCGCAGTTTTTTCAAACAATTTCTCTTTTTTTGAGAACTTCGTCCCGCAAATCCCGGAGAAGCAGGTGGATCATGAATCCAAGGGCCGAAAACCGGCACACCGAACTCCACTAAAGGTTTTTTACTCCTCGTCTTCATAGCCGATCACGCAGAAACACACAAGTCATACGCTAAAAAAGGTTGTCGTAAACTTTGTTCTCGACGTGCGCCATAAATGCGTATAAGAGGTGGGCGTAATGCTCCCCGCAGACGTGATTTCTTAATGACGAGAAGTCGCGGAAGGCCAAACAACTGTTCCCCCAGGACTATATTTATGCTTACAAAATCTGCCCCCCCCGCATCCAAGGCAATGCCCGTTGAAAAGATTGAAACGCGTGGCCGGCCACGAATTCGCACGGCTGAGTACTGGCGCGCCTATTACACGCGGAAACAGCGGGAATGGCGTGCTGCTCACCCGCGAAAACAGAGCAGCTCGAAAGCAAAGGAGCCGAAACGGTAAAGCTCGCCCCTGGTGCCTTCACACCCAAAGGTCGCTCTACCGCGCAGCTTTACGGCTTGTTCACGCCCACTTGCGGCGCAGGTCCACCACGGCGGACTCGTCCTGTGGCGAACTTGCTCACTTCGAGCTGCGTCCTCACTTTTTGGATTTGAAGACGCCTGATCGTCGAGACGCGCAGTAAGCTGCGTAGTCGTTGCGCCGAAGTCCTTCGTTAGTTGCCTGATGGTCTCCTGCAGTTCTGCAGTGCTCGCCTGCTGTTCCTCGACTTTACAGTTTTCTTTGAGGAGCTCGTTGAATGGCGCTCGATCACTCTTAGAGAATCGCCCTATTGCGCGTGTGTCTCGGTCACATTGCCCTCTTCATTAAACACGCGGATGATCGCCCGGTGCGAGCGCGAGCTAGAGCAGTACTTCGCGTACGCCACCGCGCAGCGGACTGCGTCGGGTCCTGCATACCAGATTGGACCGTACCGCAGCCGATCGCTGATCAGATCAAAGCCGTCCCGGTCCTCGCGGGGACGGATCTCGTAAACGTCCTGGGCGGTCGGTGCGGACATTTCCATCCGGCTGTTTCCGTCGCCACAAAGCTTGTCTGATGGCATCTCTAGCAACCCTAGGCTGTTCTGTTCGGTACGCATGACTTCCATATCGCTCACATTCCAATCCTGTGAAGACTAACAAAAGAAACATTTTCGTTACTTTTTCCGGAACACGGTTTTCGGTTGTACGGGCACGCGATTCAGTTTTCACACTTCCTTAGCGAAGCAACAGCGTCGCAGCGGCCCAAGACTTCTTTATGTGAAACGCGAGCCGCTCTTGTAGCTGGAGCCAACGCGAAGGCAGGGTCTTAGATCGAGAAACCGGGATGGGTTGCGAAAGCGTTGTCGATCACGAGATTCCCTCGCTGGCGAGCTCGCTCTCGCAACGCTGACGTCGTGCGGGCTCCTTCGGCGTAGTACCACCACAAATAGAGCGCACCGTACATCCAGGCTCCCTCATAATCCCAGCTGGAATCAGCTCCGGATTTGCCGCTGCCAAACACCGACCCAGAAGGAAAGTTCGCGTCGTGGGGTTTGCCACCCTGGTGGCGAGATTCATGAATCAGGGTCTCAGCCCGGCCGGGGACATCCTTGGAATAAAAGAACCCAAGGTAAACCTCCACGAGACCCCCTGACTTGGAACGGGCAATCGCTGTTCCGTCGCCACAGAAGCAGCGAAGATCATCTATATTTTCCCGAACGTACCGGCGTCCCCAGTTCAGAATCGGCGCGCTATAGCTATCGTTCAAATAGTCAGACGCGGAGTAGGTCAACGCATAACAGCCGTTGAACGCGCGGGCAAGTGGCTTGCTCGTGTTACAACAATCGTCCCATCCCCATCCGTCGTCCCAATACGCCTTGTTGCCACTGAACCCATACGTATTCCAAAAGTAGTCCACGTAGACCTGATTGCAGATGACGACGCCGTAAAAGTTGTCGCCGCTGGCGGCCTTATCAGGAACTGTGTAGGTGCAGGATGCCATCGTGTTACTCCTTTGTAGCACCCAGGTCAGGGGGCGGCGCCTCGCTCTTCACTTGCGGCGGGACGACAAACCGGCCGCCGATTGGCTGGGGCACACTGCGCACGTTGACTTGTTTGATCTTGAGGAGGCCCTCTTCCTTCCTCTCCTTGAGCAGGCGCCTAAGCTTCCGTTTGTTGTCGTCGGTTCCAGTCTGCATCAGGCCCTGCACGCATGCACGCCGGATTGAGAATGTTCGGTGGCCGGCATGCCTTAGAAGCGCCTCTTGCGCCTCCGCCACGCCATCCGCACTTAAACGGACGAGCCCCTCGACCGCAGTTGTGCGAATCATGACCTCTTCGGCCACTGTGGACATATCATGCGATTTTCTAAACTTCTCCGCGGGAATCCTGGCAGCGATGATTCGGCTGAGCGGTTTGACTGCTTCTGGATAGCGAAGTTCGACGAGAAGTTGCACGAGTGACCAACGATCCAGATAGGAATCCTCGGGGAGATCCTCGTATTCGGCCGCGATGACGTCCAGAACGCCTGGCCCTCTGTTCCTGAGTGAACTCAGCGCCCGTCTGTAGTTCTCCTCCGCATCCTCTCCGACGCCGCCCATTCGGTTAACCGCCTCGACGACTGACGCGTTAAGCTTCTCGTCCTTGCTGCTTCGGAACGAAAACGGGTGCTCCTCTTGCTGAATCTCCAGCGTGTCCGGACCCGCGAGAAACGGAGTATCAGTGCTTTTTGAGCGCAACATTTTCGGCCCCTTCCCTGTCGCTCATCCAGCCTATGCGTTCCGGCTCGGCGTGTAAACGGTTATCTTTGCGGAGCTCAGGTTTGGTCGTCGCGGCGTTTGCGAAAGAAATTCTGCAAGATAGGGGCGCACTCATCTTGCAGAACGCCGGATGCAATGTCGCACTGGTGATTGAATGTTGGCATTTGCAGAAGGTTCATCACGCTTCCCGCCGCACCGGCGATAGGATCCGTGCAGCCGAAAACGACACGGCGAATCCGCGTGTGAACGAGCGCGCCCGCACACATTGCGCACGGCTCCTTCGTCACATAAAGGTCGCAGTCACTCAATCGCCAATCACCCACAGCTGCTTCGGCTTGCGTCAACGCCAGCATCTCGGCGTGTGCCGTGGCGTCCTTCAGTAATTCCACCTGATTATGTGCGCGCGCGATGATTTTGCCTTCGCGCACAACCACTGCGCCTACCGGGACCTCGTCGGCCGCGTACGCTTTCTGTGCCTGTCGCAACGCTTCGCGCATGAAATACTCGTCGTTGGGCGCCTCGATCACAGGTTACCTTGTAGCCACGGCCCTGTGGGCCGTCCAACCGTAACGAGCGATTTCGCGGGTGCGTTGACTGGCCAGCGCCGGCATTCCCAAAGCGGCGTCAAGTTCGCCACGGCGAATCCGTCCTCTGGCGGACCGCCGCACTCCAAAAGCGCGCTGCGCGCGCAAAGACCAATCCGTGAAAATCTGTATTGATCCGTGGCTCATTTCGAAGAAATCGGCGATGGGCTGGTCCGCCGCTCGCCTGCTGTCGAAGAGTCCTGCGATGGCACACCAAGCGCTTGCCCAAAGGTTTTCTTCGGCATATTACCGACTGCCCATGCAAACCAATATCGAGTCACACCTGATCGAGAAGCGTGTCTTCAAACCGTCACGGGAATTCGCAAAAATGGCGCGCATCAAAAGTCTCGATCACTATCGCCGGATGTATCGGGAATCCATTCGGCAGCCGGAAAAGTTCTGGGAACGAGAAGCGAGCGAACTCCTTTGGCGTCGCCGATGGAAAAAGGTGGTGGAATGGAAACCACCGTTCGCGAAATGGTTTGTCGGCGGCAAGCTTAACATTTCGGAAAATTGTCTGGACCGTCACCTGAGCGGTCCGCGCCGAAACAAGGCGGCCATCATCTGGGAGGGCGAACCGGGCGAAAAACGCACGCTCACGTACCAGCAACTCCATGGCGAAGTTTGCCGTTTCGCGAATGTGCTGAAACGCAACAACATCAAAAAGGGCGACCGCGTCCTCATTTATCTGCCGAATATTCCCGAGGCCGCGATTGCCATGCTGGCCTGCGCGCGAATTGGCGCGGTGCATTCAGTCGTTTTTGGTGGATTCAGCGCGGACAGCATTCGCGATCGTGTTCTCGACAGCGGCGCTGTCGCACTGATCACCGCGGATGGAAGCTACCGCCGAGGCGGGATCGTGCCGTTGAAAAAGAATGTCGATGACGCGTTGCGCGACAGCACCTCTATAAAACGCGTGATCGTTTTTCGCCGCGCCGGAAACGACATTCACATCGAAGAAGGGCGGGATGTGTGGTGGCATCGCGAACTGGATTACGTCGATGCCAACTGCCCGCCGACGCCGCTCGATAGCGAGCATCCGCTTTACCTCCTGTACACCAGCGGATCCACGGGAAAGCCGAAAGGAATTTTGCACACCACCGGGGGCTATCTTGTGGGCGTTTATGCGACCACCAAATACGTCTTCGACATTCGTGATGAAGACATCTTCTGGTGCACCGCCGACGTGGGCTGGGTCACGGGGCACAGTTATATTGTCTACGGTCCGCTCGCCAACGGCGCGACGGTTGTCATGTACGAAGGCGCGCCGAACTGGCCCGAGCCTGACCGCTTCTGGAAAATCATCGCAGAAAATCGGATCAACATCCTCTACACCGCGCCAACGGCGATCCGCGCATTCATTCGCTGGGGCGAGCAGTGGGTAAAAAAGCATGATCTTTCATCATTGCGTCTGATCGGCACAGTCGGCGAGCCGATTAACCCCGAAGCATGGATGTGGTATCACAAAAACATTGGCGGCAGACGTTGCCCAATCGTCGACACGTGGTGGCAAACCGAAACGGGAGCGATAATGATCACGCCACTGCCGGGCGCAATTCCAACGAAGCCTGGCAGCGGGACACTCCCGTTCTTCGGCGTGGATCCAGCCGTTGTTGATGAAAGCGGGCGCGAAGTAGGACCAAATGTTGGCGGGAAACTAATCATTCGCCGGCCCTGGCCTTCAATGCTGCGGACGATCTACGGCGACAAGCAGCGTTACCGAAAGCAGTACTGGAGCGAGTTCAAAGGAAACTATCTCACCGGAGATGGCGCGCGACGAGACGAGGACGGCTACTTCTGGATCGTTGGCCGGATTGACGACGTTCTTAACGTGGCCGGCCACAGACTTGGCACATCAGAAATCGAAAGCGCGCTGGTCAGTCACACGCGAGTGGCGGAAGCCGCAGTGGTCGGCAGGCCGGATGAATTGAAAGGGCAGGGAGTTGTCGCGTTCGTTACTTTGAAAACAGGAGTGGACGCAACTCGCGAACTCAAGGGTGAGTTACGCGATCACGTCGGCACGCACATAGGCGCAATCGCCAAACCGGACGAAGTGCGCTTCGCCGAAGCACTGCCAAAAACGCGCAGCGGCAAAATCATGCGCCGGCTTCTAAAAGAAATCGCAGCCGGCGCAAAGGTCACCGGCGACACCACTACGCTGGAAGACTTCAGCGTGCTGGCAAAACTGGCGGAATCGGAAGAATAGGATAAAACAGCTATCAGTCTCATGGAACCGTGCGACTCACGGCCAGATGAGCCTGAAAATTTCTTTTTCCGACCATGCATTCGTATAGCGTCTAAGCCGTGAGTTTCATTCGCACAGGATTTCGCGAACTCGCCCTCAAGGTGAAGCGCCAGAGAACGCGGATCGCTCTGCGTCACGAGCGGCGGCTTCTGCAAAAAAGCGAAATCAACCTTGGACGCGAAGGCACTGCACAAGCGGCGAATTTTCCCGAGCTTCGGAATGAGATTGTTGCACTCAGAAAGCTGGAGCAGGAGCAAAAAGAAGTCGCCCTTCGAATCGCCCGCATCGAAGAAGGCATAAAAACAATCGAGGAAGAACGCCAACGAAACACGCGGGAACAAGGCGCGGCCATTGCCAGGCTGGAAGCGGAGAAGAAGCCGTTGCTCCACCAACGCAACGAAGCCAGGAACAATCTCGATACGTGCGAGCGCGGCCTCGGCGGCGTCGAACGCCGCATTCAGGAAAGTGAAGCCGCCGACCGCGATCTCCTGAAACAGCTCACCGATCTTCATGCGATCAATCCGGCGCCAGCGGATCTTGAAGCACGGTCCGCCAGCATTAACGCGCGGCGGGCGCGTCTGCCTGAGGAACGCGCAGAACTTGTCCGCGCGCGCCTGGGCAGTGCGGAGGCAGTGCGTGTTGCGAAAGAAAAGCTAACTACTGTCGAAGCGGAGTTGGCTGCGATAGAAAAAAATGTAGCGCGCACGCGGACCGACTTTGAGGCGCGCGATCGCGATCTGAATGCCAACATTCGGGCACAACAGGAAGCGGCGCGCGAGGCGCGAGCGCGCCACCAGATAGTCGAAGAGCGAAAAAATCCTGCGTATTTAAACATCGGCCGCCATCTTGCCGCGAAGGGCGTTGCGCCGCCTAACGCGCCCCAACTACTGGCTGAGGCCAATCGTCGCCGCCAGGCTGTGGACGCACAGTTACAGCACAAAGCGGAGCTGGCTTTGCTCTCGAGCCAGATCGACAAGCAGGAGTTGCGAAAGTTTTACTTCAGCGTGTTCTCGGTGATCGTGCTGCTCGCGATCACACTGCTCGTTGTTTTCCAATCGCCCCGAGGGCGCGAATGGTTGCCCCAGGAAACCGACACGATTCTCTCGATAAACGCCGATCAGTTTGAGCGCGCACACCTCTCAAAACGCTGGCGCAACGAGCAGCCAAACCTCTGGCCGGCGCTCATCGGGCCAGCCGCATCTGTTCCGGGAGTTAACCTATCCCGCGATGCTGTGCGCATCACCCGCGCCCTCACCACCAACGACTCGGGAGAAGGTCGAGAGTTTAACCTGATTGAACTTCGCCGCGGCGTCTCCAGCACCGTGATGCGCACGATCGGAAACGATAAGTCTTTCCAGAAACGCACGATTAGCGGCCTGCCGGTCTGGCAACGAGAACCCAATTTTGCGATTGCACGCGTAGGCCCCGCCACACTCGCTGTTGGCGCACCTGATCAGGTGAAGGAGCTCATGCTCGTTCGTCTCGGGATGAAACCGGACCTGAAAATTACCGGTCAACTGTTCGACCGCTTCCAAGCCCTCGATCGTGATAACGGGCTGCGGCTCATTTCGCGCGACCCGGCCGATCTCGCACGCGTATTCCACCCCATCTTCGGACCTGAACTGCTTGGCGCTTCACAATTGCTCGGTTTCGCAGTTAACCTGCAAAACCCGATGAAAGCTCGCGTGCTCATAAAGGCTGCTTCGTCCAAGAGTGCGGCCGATCTAGCCCGAAATTTGCACGACAATCCGCAGCAATGGCTGCGTATGCCGGACTCACAACTGTTGTTTTACTCGCAGCCCCCGGAGATCCAAAGACACGGAGACTCAAACCTGGAATTGCGTTTTACTATTCCCGAAGACAGTGCTCGCCTTCTACTCCAGCGTCTGGCAAAAACGGACACTCCTCAACCGGTGACAGCGGACTTGACCAAATAAAATGCGGCGCTTTGAAGTGTTCATTTGTTCATTCGCTGTGGGAGCAGCCGTGCTGGCGTCAACGGCCGCAAATGCAGGCGAACCTTTGGTTGATATCCGATCCGTTGATCCGACGATCATGGTGGAGTTGCGCTACGCAGGCCGAAATAATTTTCTTGGCCATTCAGTTTATCCCCGTGGAACACGCGCGCTCGCTCGTCCCGAAGTCGCCTCAGCTTTGGCTGTGGCCCAGAGCGTTCTGCAGCGTTACCAATATGGCCTCAAAATCTGGGATGCGTATCGGCCGGTAGAAGTGCAGGCCATGCTCTGGCAGGCGTCACAGAACAGTGATTACGTTGCCAATCCAGGAGTCGGCGTCGGCTCGCTGCATAGTTTGGGTATCGCCATCGACGCCACCCTGGTCGACTCCAGGATTCGCGACGTCCGCATGCCAACGGACTTTGACGATTTTACTCTCGCTGCAATGTGGCCCCCCTACATGAATTTGTCTTCCGAAGTAGCCGCACACGTGCGGTTGCTGCGCTACGCTATGCACAAGGCTGGTTTTTGCGGTTTATACACCGAATGGTGGCATTTCACCGTCGCCGATTGGAAGAAATACGTGCCATCTGAAAAGTTGAAGAGCGCAGAGCAAGTGTCGGGAAGTCGCTCGGAAGGCGCGCTTTGATGCAAGCGTTTCTGCGCGCTTTGCGCCAGCCGGAATACGTTCATGTCTTGCTCAACCCGATACCGGTGTACGGCTTGCTCGTAGCCTGGATCGGACTCGTCATCTCCTTTTTTTTAAAGAGTCGTCGCGCTCAGGTCGCGACATTGGTTCTGGTACTTCTCACCGCCGGGTCGGCGTGGCCCGTCTTCGAATTCGGCGAGCAAAGTTACGATCGCGTTCTCGCCATGAGCGATGATGATGGTCAAGCGTGGCTCGACGAACACCAGGCTCGCGCCGACAAAGTTATTTACGTTTTCTACGCGCTCGCCGTCGTGAGCGCGGCTGCCATTATCGTGCCCCTTCGATGGCCGAAGTCGTCGCCAGCACTGGCCCTCGCAGTGATCTTGCTCGGGGCCGGCGCCCTGGGGTGCGGCACGTATATCGCATACGCAGGCGGCAAAGTTCGCCACCGCGAATTTCGCAATGAGCCGGCGCCGCCGAAACGTCCCGATCGCGAGCGCAGCTAAACATTGTTGTATTGCGGGCGTCTCGCCTGCCAGAACGGTAGGCTACGCGCGTCGCGTGCCAGTTTCCGGTGGGCAAGCGAAGCGCATGCCCTACACTTTCGCGCGTGAGCAGTGAACTGGATCGTGCGGAACGCGACGTTGAACAACAAAGCGTTGCGCTCAAAAAACCGCTCGGTCTGCGTGATCTCGTCTTCACGCAAATTCTTTTCGTCGTCGGCTCGAGCTGGGTCGGCACTGCGGCAAAGCTCGGCCAGGCGCATCTCTTCTTCTGGCTACTTGCCATCGTGCTCTTCTACGTTCCGCAAGCGGCCGTCGTAATTTATCTCAGCCGCGTCATGCCGCTCGAAGGCGGTATTTACCAATGGGCCAAACTCGCGTTTAACGAATTCGCCGGCTTCATGGTGGCGTGGAATTTGTGGCTGCTGTCGATCATGGTCATCACGCTCGGCGGAATGTTTGTGACCACGAACATCTCGTACGCAATCGGCGACACCGCCGCCTGGATGCCGCACAGCAAATGGTGCGTTTCCCTGGTGAGTTGCGCCATGGTCCTAGGTCTCGGCGCGATTGCCGTGCGCGGCCTTTCATTAGGCAAATGGGTGCATAACTTCGGCGGCCTTGCCATGCTTGCGGTTTATGCGGCGCTCATCGCGCTGCCGTTCATCGCGCTGATGCGCGGCGATTTGAAGGCATATCATCCGCTCGTCCTCGCCGCGCCGACCATGTCCATGTTTTATTGCGTCAACATTTTCACCAAGCTCTCGGTCGGCGCTCTCAGCGGATTTGAGTACGTCGCCATTCTCGCCGGCGAAACGCGTTCGCCCGCGCGCGACATCGGTCGTTCCGTCATGATCGCGTCACCGGTGATCGCGCTCGCGTTCATTCTCGGCACGAGCTCAGTGCTCGCGTTCATCGGCGACAAACCAATCGATCTTATCGGCCCGGTGCCGCAAACGCTGCGCCTGGGCCTGCGATTTTTTCCGATCGCAAGCGCAATCGCGTCCATCGCCATTGTCTTGATGACTATTCGAACGATCGCGTCCACGAGCGTCCATGTCACCGGCAGCTCGCGATTGCCAATGGTCGCCGGCTGGGATCGATTGTTGCCGAGCTGGTTCTCACGTCTGCATCCGAAATTCAAAACACCGATAAACTCGGTTATTTTTGTCAGCGCGCTCACCGTCACTATTGCCATCGTGAGCCAGATCGGCACTGGGATTCAGGAAGCATTTCAATTGGTGGACAACGCTTCGAACGTTTTTTACGGCATCGTTTACGGGATGTTGTTTGCCATTCCGTTAGTTGGCGCGCCACTTGTTCGTTCTGGCGCTGGAATTTGGCTCCGCATTGCAGCGTTTTGTGGGTTCCTCGTCTCGCTCTCGGCAATCTTCTTCACGATTTACCCGATCATCGATGTGCCTAGCCCATTAATTTTTGCCGCCAAGATCATTCTCGTGACCGCGATTGCGAACGCCATTGGCGTCACAATCTTCGTCTTCGGGCAGAAAAGGCGCCGATCTGGTAAGGCGCACGGATGATCTCTTTGCGATGCATTTGGCTTCTGGGGAGCAAGGCCGCTGGCCTGTAGCATTCGGCTGCTAGCCGAATGCATTTTGGTCACGCTACATGCCTGAAGTCGCCATCAGGTTCGCGGCAAGCTGCCGCGAACTACAGGCCAGCGGCCTGTGCTCCCCAGAAGCCACCGACTATCCACTGCAGTTCTCCGTCACCCAGCGCAAGTACTCGGGCAACCCGCCTGCCAGCGGAACGAAAATTATTTCCGGCACCTCGTACGGATGAAGCGTGCGCAATTGCTCCTGAAACGCGGTTCGGCGATCCTCACTCAATTTGAAGAACACGAGCGTTTCAGTTCCAGCCTCAATGTTGCCCTTCCACCGGTAAATCGATTCGACGGCAGGCAACACGTTCGCGCAAGCAGCAAGGTTGCCTTTGACGAGTTCCCTCGAAATTCGCCGCGCGGTCTCCTC
The DNA here is from genome assembly GCA_036270025.1 of Candidatus Udaeobacter sp. Classification (GTDB taxonomy): domain Bacteria; phylum Verrucomicrobiota; class Verrucomicrobiia; order Chthoniobacterales; family UBA10450; genus Udaeobacter. The sequence continues at coordinate 16,282 of DATBDI010000077.1, forward strand.
GTCGGGAAAAGTGCTGAGCGCGACCAGAACTTTGTCGTCCATGCACTAGGCGAGAACCGGCGCCTCGCGACGGCAGATCCAACCACCGCCAAGAACGACATCCTCGTTATAAATCACGGCCGCCTGTCCAGGAGTTACAGCGCGCTGCGGCTCATGCAGACACACGCGTGCGCAATCGTTTTCCAATAGGGTAATGGTCGCGGTCGTTCCGGCATGGTTGTAACGGATCTTTACTGTCGCTTCGAAGGACGATCTGGGATCATCCTTGCCACGCGCCGGTGTTCGTCCGCCTCTCCCTTCGCAAGGGAGAGGGTGCGGTGAGGGTTGACGACTTTCACCGTTTCGCGATGGAAAACCCCTCACCTCGGTCCTCTCCCCTTCCGCAAGGGGAGAGGCGGATGCAGTACCGCGGGCGTGCGATTCATCGATCCCGGCTACAGCGTGCCAATTTACCTGATCGATTTCGAATTCATCGCAAATCAACTCATCAGCATCGCCGACGATTACGCGATTTGTCTCTGGATCCAGATCGACCACATAACGCGGGCGCGCTGATCCGCCCGGCAGTCCCTTGCGTTGTCCGATCGTGAACAGCTCAATTCCGTCGTGTTCGCTGATGAAGTTTCCATCCGTGTCGTAAATTGCGCCCCGATTGAATTCGATCTCGCCCAGATGAGAGCGAAGAAACGCCTTGTAATCGTTTCCAGGCACAAAACAGATTTCCTGGCTGTCGATTTTGTCCGCTACTTTCAGGCCAAGCGAGTGTGCGATTTCGCGGATCTGCGGTTTGCGCATTGAGCCGAGCGGCGTGAGCGCGCGGCGTAACTGCGGCTGGCGAAGGCTAAACAAGAAATACGATTGATCTTTGCGCAGATCGACGCCTTTGCGAAGCACGGCGTATGGAGTCGCGGCGCCCTCGCCGCCTCGGGCCGAGGGCGTCCCGACTCCATGCTCGATGATGGCGTAATGACCGGTGGCGATATACTCGCAGCCTAATGCTGCCGCTTTGCTCCACAGATTGCCGAACTTGATTTTTTCATTGCACATTACGCACGGATTCGGCGTTCGACCGGCTTGGTACTCGCTGGAGAAATAATCAATCACGAGCCGTTCGAATTGATCGGCCTCATCGACGACGTAATGCGGAATGCCGAGCGAATGCGCCACAGCGCGCGCGTCGGCTACAGCCTGTGGCCCACAGCATTTGTCCTCCGCGCGCGAGATACAATCCTGCGGCCACACTTTCATCGTGACGCCGATCACCTCATAGCCCTGTTCGCGCAGCAAGTAACCGGCGACGCTGGAGTCCACTCCACCGCTCATACCGAGTAGAACACGCTGTTTGTGCCGGCTCATATGAGGGAGCAACCTCGATTAAGTCGCCCACGAGTCAATCGACTGTAGCGGCACTCTGTGAGCGCCGGATTCGCGCCACTCGCGAGTATATCGGCGGTCATAGACCGCCGCTACGGTTTCGCCGCGCGGCTAACGAATTCACTGTCACGCAACGTAAACCGCCACGGATAATGCTCGGAGCGTGTGATGCCGATTCGAAGATCGGCCACTACGTCGACAGCCACGTTCACATTGCGCGAAAAACAGTGCTGCGGGTCGGTGCATAAATTCAGTTCATGATGCCGACCAGTGATGCCCAGCGCCTGCGTCAGCTTGCCCGGGCCGGAGCAAAGACTCTTGATGTCCTTAAGCCCTCGCCGCTTTTTCATTCGTTGAATTCCGGTCTTCGGTTCCAATGCACGAAACAAAACGAAGCCGTTCTCATTGCCTTTCACCAGCACGTTCAGCATCCAGTGCATTCCATAGTTGAAATATACGTAAGCCGTGCCGGCGTCATTCCTCTCGATAAAGCTGCGCGCGCTCGGCCGGGTGAAAGTGTGCGCAGCTTCGTCGTTGACGGCTTTGTAAGCTTCGGTTTCGACGATCATGCCCGAGCAATCGCCCCAGATCAGTTCTGCGCCGACCAGGTCGCGCGCGCACATGACCGGATCCCGCTTGAAAAAAGACGCCGGAAGAAGGCTCTTTGCCATGTCGCCCTGCCGCGTTTGCGGTCTTTCTGAACGGCTAAGGCTACGGTTTGTAGTAAACCGGAATCTTAACGTTGCTCTCAACAGGTTGACCGTTGCGGAACGCCGGGATGAATCTCGCGCCGGTAAAATCCGATATTGCTGCGTCGCCGAAACCCAGAAGTGGCGGTTCCTCAGAGACGACTTTCATGCTCGTCAGATTTCCCTTTGCGTCTATGCTGACCGCAAGCTCCACGACACCGATCAGCGCCACCGAACTCCCAGTCTCCGGATAATGTAGTCCAGTGAATTTTGAATCCGGGCCGACATACGGTTGCGGGTCGATGAAGTCGCTTTCCTTGTCCACTTCCTGCACCTGCTGATTCGCGAAGATGCGTAGCCGCGGTTTCCCGTTCACAACTGCGAACCGCACAGTACCAGAGAAAACTGCAATCACCGGCTGATGATTGTGAATCGCCGGGATGAACTTCGCCTTGGCCAACCGCGTCAGTACTTCCTGCGTGAGTAGTTCCGATTCGCGTGTGCCGCGATAAACGCCGGAGCGCGCGACGTCTCCGGTCGGCGCCACCAGGCACGAAAACATCACCGCGGCCTCCTTTTGGCCTTTCTTGATGAGATCGGCACCGTCGATTGTATTTATGAGCGAATTGGGTCCTGTGCCAATCAATGCAGGCCGGACCTCCGGCAGCGCAGGCGTAGGCGATGGTGACGCAGTTTTTGTTGTTTGCGACAGCGCAAAATCGGCGCTCAGCAGCAAACCAATCATCAAAATAATTCCGAGTCGCATGGCGACATAGGCAAGCGGAACGCGCGCTTTTTGCAAGTGGAACCATTTGGTCATTCCGAGCGAAGTTGAGCGGCCGCGTAATGAATCGCTGGTTATTCCGCGGGGGGCTTCGACTCCGCGGAGATTACTCTGAGTGAGCGCAGCGAGTCGAACGCTACACTCAGGACGACAAGCTATCATGCGGCAAGCGGATGAAGGCGAGTCCCGGCGATTCGATGCACCGTTTTGTGGCGCTGAAAGTACCCGATGAGCGCGTCTCGCGTTTGCAATGGATGCAGGACCCGCTCCGCTTCCGGCCTGTCAAGCAACGCGCGCAATTTCATGAAATGATGGCCACCACTGCGGGAATCGAAGCTGTTGAAGGCAAGCGCGTATTTCCTGCCACGATCCAGCGGGCGCCCGTCAGCAAGCGCGATCGATGCAATCCGACGGGCACCCCGGCCGCCTTCAGTTTTGACTTCAAAACCGAACAGGTTGCGCTTCTCGTGGCTGGTGAATACTTCTTCCATAACAGCTTTTATTTCATCGGGCGCAAGCTGTGCTGTTACGACGTAGTTCTCGTACGGAAGAAGCTTCCACACGTCATTCAGCGTCACAGGGCCTGCGGGCAGCTCACCTTTCTGATCGAACATGCCGTGCAGAACGCCCTCCACAGCGACGTTTCTTTCGGCTAACGCTTCCATGATCGCGACGCCAATTAGCCCCTCCAGCTCGCTGGGTATCCCTGGGCGGCTTGCAGTGCCCAGAGTTTTCGCGACTTCACCCACTGGGGTCCAAAGCGCCGCGTCAGAGTCGGTGAGCTGCGATTTCGCACGCGAAATAATCACGCTATCAACCGGCACACGATCGTCCATCAATTCGCAAATCGCCTCGCGATGAATCAGCTTTTTGGAGCTGCGATCGAAAAGCAGATCGACTCGACCAACGTGAATGCCGAAATGATCTGCCTGAGTGAAAAGGGCGCCGTTCGCGACACGGCTTGGAATATCCTGATGAGTGTGACCGGCGATGAACACGACCGCCTCTGGGAATTCCGACGTCAACGCCATTACGCTGTTGGCAAAGTCGTCGCCGCCGGTGCGCATCTTTAATCCCATATGGCCAGCCAGGACGATCGCATCTACGCCGTGGCTTTTCGCCGTCGCGATTGCCCGGCGAACAGGTTCGACCGGATGTTGAAACTCAATTCCGCGCGTCAATTCTATCGGCAGCCAAAACGGCATTCCCGGTGTTGTGACGCCGACGATCGCAAGCTTGATCCCGGCGATTTCTTTTACGATGAGCGGCTGAATTTTCGCGAGTGGATGTTGCGAATCTGATAATTCGCCGGCCGATTTTCCATCGAATCTCGTGTTTGCAGCCAGCACCGGCATCGATGATCTCTGCAACGCGCTCATGAACGTCTCGATTCCCCAATCGAACTCATGATTGCCGACAACCCACGCGTCGTAGTTCAAGTGATTAAAGAGGCCAATCATCAGTTCCCCTTTGTTTCGCAAACTGACGTCGGTGCCCTGATAGACGTCACCGACATCAATCAAGATCGAGTTCGGATTTTGCCGGCGCCACCGGCGAATCTGCGTGACGCAACGCGCCAGGCCACCGAAACCAGCATTTCCATCATAGTCAGCCGTCGGCAGAATGTGACCGTGCAGATCGGTTGTGTGCAGAATTGAGATGCAAATCGTATCGGAAGCAGTTGCGGCAGCCGCACTCGCGAGCGTTGGAAATGCGCTGAGCAATCCCGCCTGTCCGGCGAGCTTCAAGAAATCTCGTCGCGTCCAGAATTTGTCGGGGTCGAACATTTTCTCAGGCGCCTGCGCCGCTCAGGATTCTAACTCCACGCGGTACCTTACCTCAACGAAAATCCTGCGATCGGACGTATTGACCCCGGCATCGTTTAAGTGAGACTTCCTCATGCTAAATGACAATTCCATCGCGGATTTCAAGCGAAACCTGCGCGGCCGACTGATTGAACCCAGCGACAACGATTATGATAAAGCGCGCGCGGTGTACAACGGCATGATTGATAAAAAGCCGCGCCTAATCGCGCGTTGTGTGGACGTGGCTGACGTAATTAGCTCCGTAAATTTTGCGCGAGAAAATGATCTGCTTGTTGCGATTCGCGGTGGTGGCCATAACGCCGGAGGTCTGGGAATTTGCGACGATGGTCTGGTCATCGATCTCGCGGCGATCAAATATACGCGAGTCGATCCTGCAGCCCGAACAGTCACAGCTGGCGGCGGATGCGTCTGGGGTGACGTCGATCATGCTACGCACGCGTTTGGATTTGCTACGCCGAGCGGAATCATTTCCACCACTGGTGTTGGTGGATTGACGCTCGGCGGCGGAGTCGGCCACCTCACCCGCAAATGCGGACTGAGCATTGATAATTTGCTCTCGGCGGATGTCGTATTGGCGAACGGAAAATTTGTGAAAGCCAACGCCGACGAAAATCCGGATTTATTCTGGGCACTCCGCGGCGGCGGCGGCAATTTCGGCCTGGTAACGGCGTTTACATTTAAGCTGCATCCGATCGATATGATCTACGGCGGCCCAATGCTGTACGAATTGAGCGAAACAGCTGCTGTTATGAAGTGGTACCGAGATCTGATCCCCACAGCTCCGGATGATTTGAATGGTTTTTTTGCTTTCCTAACGGTTCCTCCGGTCGCGCCGTTTCCAGAACACCTTCACAGGAAAAAAATGTGCGGCGTCGTCTGGGCTTATGCCGGGGCTCAGGAGAAAGGGGAAGAAACATTCAGACCGATTCGCGCTTTCAAAAAGCCTGCCCTGGATTTCGTAGGCCCGCTGCCGCAGCCTGCCTTGCAAAGCATGTTCGACGCGCTGTACCCGCCGGGATTGCAGTGGTACTGGCGCGCCGATTTCCTAAACGAAATAAGCGACGACGCGATAGCGCAGCACATCCGCTTCGGTGAAGCGCTCCCGACGATGCACTCCACGATGCATATGTATCCGATTAATGGAGCTGCGTCGCGCGTAGGCAAAAATGATACAGCTTGGAATTACCGCGATGCCAATTGGGCGCAGGTCATGGTGGGTGTTGATCCTGATCCAGCGAATAAAGAAAAAATCATATCATGGACGAAGAGTTACTACGATGCGGTGCACCCGTATTCGGCTGGCGGAGCATACGTAAACTTCCTCATGGGCGACGAAGGAGAGGAACGCGTGAAGAAAACCTACGGCGGCAATTACGAACGCTTAGCCGCGATCAAAAAGAAATACGATCCCGATAATTTCTTTCGAGTGAATCAGAACATCAAGGCGAGCTAAAGGCCCGAAAGCGATGCGGGGACGCATCGCACTCCAACTCCGAAAGCTTTCGCGAGTCCAGCACTTCGCGCGAAATTCACAGAAATGCGTCTCCGGTTTTGCGGAAACTTTCGGAGTGCGCACGTCTTGCCGCTTGTGGGCACGCGTCCTTGTGTCGCTTTTGGGGACGGCCACTCTACTAATGCGAATGTCGCAAGGCGAATCTGCGAGGCGATTCGGCGCGATGCCTGGCACGAGTAAAGATGCCACAGCCGCTGGTGAAGAACCGCGGCTTTGGTTTTTCTCGATGACCCGCCTACCGCTGAGACGCGGCGGCGAATAAATTATCTGATTGCTGTCTTGTTAACACACGGCTTCAGCCGGGTGTTACCGGCAATGCAGCGAACAAGCCGTTTTAACGGCTTTTCTTCACACGCAAACCGTTGAAATGGTTTGTTCTTTGTAGAATCGGTTGCACCGGGCTGAAGCCCGTTGTTAATAGAGCAGCTTCGAAATTTTGATACGTCCTACAAAGAATAGCTTATGAATGTTGACGAGCTGAGATCGTTGCAAGCACCTCTCAAAGCGCAATATCGCGAGCGTCCTGAAACGGCATCGGTCACGCTGCGAGCGGAAGGACGTATCGGTGAAACTGTCACTTGTAACATCGAAACGGGAAAAGCGCGCGTTGAAGCAGGTCTTCATCCGGCAACCGGCGGTGACGGAAGTAGCGCGTGCTCGGCAGATATGTTACTCGAGGCGTTAGTAGGATGCGCAGGTGTCACCCTAAGCGCAGTCGCGACTGCCCTTGGCGTTCCATTGCGCGACGCGGCGATTCGCGCCGAGGGCGATCTGGATTTTCGCGGCACGCTTGGCGTTTCCAAAGATGTTCCAGTCGGCTTCAAGCAGATTCGCCTGAACTTCGATTTAGACACTGACGCCACGGAAGAGCAGCTGGCCACATTGATTCGACTGACCGAACGCTACTGCGTCGTTTACCAAACCCTGAGTCATCCTCCTGAGATCAGCGTTTTGCATCGCGTTGTATCACGCTAAATTCAGCGCCTATGCCGTTCTACATGGACATCCACAACCTTCCGGAGGGAGCAACCGCGGAAGATGTCGCCAAAGCTCACGAGAAGGACGTCGAAACGCAGCGGAAACATGGCGTCGAGTACACCAAATACTGGATGAACGAGAAGGCAGGCAAAGTTTTTTGCCTCTGCCATGCACCAAACGCTGAGGCGGCAGAGCAAGTCCACCGTGAAGCCCACGGCTTAATGCCTGACAAGATTATCGAAGTTCAGCCTGAGCTCGCCGAGGGATTTCTAGGTGGCGTCGAAACCAATTCGGCCGGAGCAGCTATTTTTTCCAGCGGCGGAGCCGATGCGCGCGACCCCGGGATTCGAACTGTGCTGTTCACCGACGTCGTGAATTCAACAACGTTGACGCAGTCATTAGGTGACGAAGCCGCACTTGCAATCCTTGGCGTGCACGACACGATCGTGCGAGATGCATTGTCCGCGTCAGGTGGTCGCGAAGTAAAGCATACGGGGGACGGAATCATGGTATCGTTCGTTTCGGCAGCGAGCGCAGTACGATGCGCAATTCAGATCCAGCGGGAATTGGACAAGCACGCGCAAGCAAATCCTGAACGTCCACTGAAGGTGCGAGTCGGCGCCGCAGTCGGTGAACCGGTCGAGCAAAATAACGATCTGTTTGGATCGACGGTCCAACTCGCGTCGCGTCTATGCGCTCACGCGCAGCCGGAACAAATCCTCGTTTCCAACGCAATTCCAGACCTGTGCATCGGCAAAGGACTAATATTCGAAGAACTCGGCGAAGTTGTTCTCAAAGGCTTCGGTTCGCCAGTGCGAGCACACGCCGCTGCGTGGAGACAGTGAAATGATCCTCAGCATCCACACACGGCGCAATTAACGCCTGACAAACGCGCGTGAAACGCATTAGCTTTTATTTCCTTTTAGCCGCCATTTTCCAAAGCGTCTGCTGTGCGGATGTAACAAGGCTGGCACCAGAGCACCGCAGGGCCTTACAGGATTCCCCCCGATTCCATGAGGTCCATTCCAGCCGTGACTTGCCCCCGGCGATCATCACCATTTGCGACGAGGACGGGAACCTCGCACACCCGGGCCAGAACTGGAATGCGACAGATTCCATTACGGATCCAAGTCTTCCAGCAACGCGCCTCATTTGGGGAGCGATCGGCGGCGAATATTACATCGTTCATTATGAACGTGGCGGGATCGCTCACACCTATCACATGCTGGTCGCGACTCTCGTTAACAATGACGCTAAACCGAACGTCGTTTGGCGCGCCGTCGGTGGTCCGTTCAAAAACTACGCAGCATTTCTCGACGCATTGCGAAGCGGCAAATTGGACGACCGTCTCGGAAAGTCGAAGTTTTGGTAGGAGCAAAGATCGACCGCAAATGACGCGCAGCTGCAGTGACAGACAGATGCAGACGGCGATGCAACTGTGGTGAATTCAGAGATCCCGCCAGAAACGCAGACCGAGTAATAGAATGGAACTCGAAGGCATTGATCACGTGGCCATCGGCGTGCGCGACGTCGAGCGATCCGCGAAATGGTATATCGAAGTTCTCGGATTTGAGCGCCTCCACGAAGGCGTGTGGGGTGGCGTGCCGACCTTTGTTGGCAAGGGAAATACCGGGATTGCCTTGTTCCCGGCAAGCGCGAACGCGAAACCAGCGTCAATCGGTCGCCAGATTCGGCTGCTGCACCTTGCGTTTCGCGCGAACCGCGAAAATTTTCTCGCAGCCCAACGCGAACTCGAGACACGCGGAATCAAATTGGAGTTCCAGGATCACGAGATTTCGAACTCGATTTACTTTCGTGATCCTGACGGTCACCAACTCGAGATCACGACCTACGAGTTGTAGGAGTCGTCCTGATTTGTCATGTCGAGTGGAGCCGAGACATCTCTAATTTTTTTCGATCCGCTTCCAGCAAGAGATTTGAGTCGCTCACTTCGGTTCGATCTGCTTCCGGCCTTCCCGTCTATGTCGCGGCTTCCCCAGCTTCGACTTCGCTCGGAATGCCAGTCTGATGCGATGTCGCCCTACGATTTACGCGATGCGGCCGCAGCAATTTTTGAATTTCTTGCCGCTACCGCAAGGGCACGGCTCGTTGCGGCCCACTTTCGGCATTGAACGTCGGACGGGAAGATCGATCGATACTTCCCCTGCTCCATCGCCGTCTCCGTCGACGACTCCCGCCATCGCGCCAACGGGCTGGCGGATGCGTGCGTCGGCGCCCGCTGAGGGTGAGACCGGTGCCTGTTCGCGCAGCAAGAACTGCGGCAAGGTCGCGAGAAAATTCTCGAACGCCTGCAAGTTCGATGTGCTGCGGAACAGATTGTTGAGCACTTCGTTTTTAATGTTCGCCATCAATTCGACGAACATGTCATAGGCCTCGGTCTTGTACTCGATGAGTGGATCCTTTTGCGCGTAGCCGCGGAGATAAACACCTTCGCGCAACGCGTCCATTGCATACAGATGCTCCTGCCACAGCCGGTCGATGGCGTTGAGAATGACATAGCGCTCCAGGCTTTTGACGGCAGTCGGTTCTTCATGGCTCGATTTGCGCTCGTACGCGTCCTTGATCTTCCCGACTAGAAACTGCGCGTTTTCATCAACACCGCGCGTTTCAAACTCTGCTTTTTCTTTGGTCAATCCAAGCGGGAATGTCGTGTTCACCCAATGGATAAGGCCGGTGTAATTCGGTTCGTCGTCGTCGAGATATTCCTTCACCTTGGCAGGCACAGCTTCGTCGATCACTTCGAAGACCAGCTTCCGGGGTTCCTCGGAATCGATGACTTCGTTGCGGTACGTGTAAACGACTTCGCGCTGCATGTTCATCACGTCGTCGAAATCGAGCGTTCGCTTGCGAACGAGATAGTTCCGTTGCTCAACGCGTTTCTGAGCGGTCTCAACCGACTTATTCAGCCATCGATGCTCGAGTTCCTGACCCTCTTCCAGGCCAAAGCGCTCCATGATCTTTGTCATCCGATCGGCGGCACCGAAGTTGCGCATCAGATCGTCCTCGAAGCTCACATAAAATCTCGAAGCTCCAGGATCGCCCTGTCGCGCGCAGCGCCCGCGTAATTGCCGATCGATCCGGCGCGCTTCGTGGCGCTCGGTACCGATCACCTTCAAGCCGCCCAATTCCCTCACGCCTGGACCGAGTTTAATGTCAGTGCCGCGGCCGGCCATGTTAGTCGAAATTGTGACCGTTCCGGGTTGGCCGGCGCGCGCGACGATCTCGGCTTCCTGCATGTGATACTTCGCGTTCAACACGTTGTGCGGAATTTTCTCGCGTTTCAACATTCGGCTGAGCAGCTCGGACGCTTCCACGCTCACGGTGCCAACCAGCACCGGCTGAGTTTTCACGTGCGAATCTCTGATCTCGTTGATCACGGCGTTGTACTTCTCACGCCGCGTCTTGTAGATCCGATCATTGTGATCGGAGCGCCGCACCGGCCGATTCGTTGGAATCATGTTCACATCGAGCTTGTATATGTCGTGAAATTCTGCGGCCTCGGTTTCCGCTGTGCCGGTCATTCCCGCCAATTTTTGGTACAGCCGGAAATAATTTTGGATCGTGATCGTCGCCAGCGTTTGCGTCTCGCGATCGATCTGCACGCCTTCTTTCGCTTCGACCGCCTGATGCAATCCATCGCTCCAACGACGCCCCGGCATTTTGCGCCCCGTGAATTCATCCACGATCACCACCTTGTTGTCCTCGATGACGTACTGAACGTCTTTCTCGAACAAGCAGTAGGCGCGGAGTAGCTGCGAGATGTTGTGAATCCGTTCGGCCTGCACGTCGCAATGCTGCTGACGCTCCGCCTTTCTCTTGTCTTTTTCTTCTTGCGCCAGACTTGGATCGAGGTCGATTTCGGTGAATTCGTTAATCAAATCCGGCAGCACAAACGCATTCGGATCATCGGGATTAAGAAAGCTGCGTCCTTGCTCCGAGAGATCGGCTTCGTTCGACTTTTCGTCGATAGTGAAAAACAATTCTTCTTTGAGTTGGAATAATTCTTCTTTGCGCGTGTCCTGGAAAAACGACAATTCGGCTTTATCGATGGCGCGCCGTTTGTCCGGGTCTTCCATCATGCGCAAGAGTTGTTTATTGCGCGGCTGACCAAGTTTCACTTTGAACATGAGACGCCCGCCCGACTCGACATCGCTCTGTTCAAATTTCTCGATCGCTTCGCTGGCGAGCCGGTTGCAAAGCATGTTCTGCTTGCGCACGAGCTGCTCGATGAGCGGCTTCCACTTGTCGTATTGATGCGTCGAAATGGTGGCGGGTCCGCTGATGATCAGCGGCGTGCGTGCTTCATCGATCAGGATCGAGTCGACCTCGTCGACGATCGCGTAGTAGTAGCCGCGCTGGACCTGTTGCTCGCGCGTGGTGGCCATGCCGTTGTCCCGCAAATAATCGAAACCGAACTCGCTGTTCGTGCCGTACGTGATGTCCATCGCGTATTGCTCGCGCCGAACGTCCGGCTCCTGATCGTGCTGAATGCAGCCGACGGTTAACCCCAGGAAGTTATAGAGCTGCCCCATCCATTCGGCATCGCGTCGTGCCAGATAATCGTTCACAGTGACCAGGTGCGAGCCGCGCCCGGTAAGCGCGTTCAGGTAAAGCGGTAAAGTCGCCACCAGGGTCTTGCCTTCGCCAGTCGCCATTTCCGCGATTCGTCCCCTGTGCAAAACGATCCCGCCAAGCAGTTGCACATCGAAGTGCACCATGTCCCAAACCATCGGCTGATCGCACACGCTGAAACTCTGCTGGCGTTCCTTCAGTCGCCGTGCCGCGTTTTTTACGACCGCGAAGGCTTCCGGCAAGATTTCCTCCAATTTCTGCCATTGAGCTTGCAAGTCGGAAATCGCCGAAATCTCTTGTTTCCAAGCCGCGGTTTTCGCGCGCAACTCATCGTCTGACAAGCTCTTGAATTGCTCATCCAGCTCGTTAGTCCGCCGAACAATCGGCATCAGCCGGCGCAGCTCGCGCTGGTTCTTCGACCCCAAAATCTTCTTTAAAATCCAACCAACCATTTGAACGTGTAATATCGGCTAGAATCGTGATCTGTCATCCCGAACGAAGTGAGGGACCCATCCCATGAATTCCAAAGATCACGCCAGCTGGCTTGTGTGCGCCAGGAGACAACGTGCGATCCTTCGCGACCGCTCAGGATGACCCCGGATGGCGCGCGGTAGTCGCGGCGTGTGCCGCATCGTCCTAGGCAAATTTTCGCGGCAATTCGACTGCTCTTCCCAGCAGTCGCAGGTAATGGTTTCGTGAGATTTCGATACCGCCGAATTGTTGGAGATGAGGCGTAAGCCATTGCGTATCCAGCAAGGCGAATTTGCGGGGCCGCAAATGCTGTACGAGCGCCACGAGCGCAATTTTCGAGGCATCAGTCACGTGATGGAACATCGATTCCCCAAAAAAAGCGCCACCCACCGCGACACCGTACAAACCTCCGGCGAGCTTGCCATCCTTCCAAGCTTCCACGGAATGCGCATGCCCGAGCTCATGCAGCCGCGTGTAGCTCTCGATGATTTCGCCATTGATCCAGGTATTTTCTCGTTTCGCGCATGCTCCAATAACTTTGGCAAACGCGCTGTCGATTTTTGTCTCAAACACTTTTTTCCGAACGACACGTCGTAGCGCGTGAGGCACGTGAAAATCTTCCAGCGGCAGGATGGCGCGCGGGTCAGGTGAAAACCATTCGATCGAACTGTCTTCCATCGCCATGGGAAAAACGCCGAGCCGATATCCTTGAAGCAAAAGATCGGGATCAATCACAGGTGTTAAAACGCTGGAACGCTAAACCGTCATTCCGAGCGAAGTCGAGGAATCCCGTTGCATTACTTTTCGGTAGCGTCGCGGGATCCTTCGACTACGCTGCGCTCCGCTCAGGATGACCATTTCGCTGTTCAACGTGTCAACTGGCAACCTCCTTGCAATGAAATCGGCGCCTCCTAAAATATGTAGATGAAGCCCCTCTCAATTCCGCTGGCGATTGCATGGCTGGCTTTCGCAGGCTGCGCGGACCCGCTCGAGCAACGCAGTAGCCATGAAGTGCAAGGGCAGTTTGAGAGCGGCATCACCGGGCATGGAACTCTGGGCCCGGTGGAGCGCCGTCCCGGCGATCCCGCCGCCGAACACAGTGTCACTGAAACACATCCGTAGCGCGTGAAGATGGCAGCCCTTCCGACGCACTCGAAAATTCTTATCCTGGATTTCGGCTCGCAGTACACCCAGGTCATCGCGCGCCGTGTGCGGGAGTGTCAGGTCTATTCGGAAATCATTCGCTTCGACACGCCGGCGGCTGAAATCGCCGCACTAAAATCAAACGGGATCATTCTCTCCGGTGGGCCGGCCAGCGTTTACGACAAAGGCGCGCCGCAAATCGATCCGGAGATTTTTTCGTTGGGAATTCCGGTGCTGGGAATTTGTTACGGCCTGATGTTGATGGCGCATCGCCTCGGCGGGAAGGTCGTGTTTACCGGGCGGCGCGAATATGGCGCCGGCATGTTGCACATCCAGAATGGATCGGAACTTTTCGGCGGGTTAGGCAACCAGCTTGACGTTTGGAACAGCCATGGCGACGAGATAACTGCGTTACCCGAAGGCTTTCGCGCGGTTGGCATCACTGAAGGCTGCGACTTCGCCGCCGTCGAGGATCCGCAACGCAAACTTTACGGATTGCAATTTCACCCCGAGGTCGCGCACACACCGCGCGGGCGGGAGATTCTGCAGAATTTTGTCTACCACATCTGCCACTGCGCGATGGACTGGACGATGGGGTCCTTCATCGAAGAGGCGTGCGCGCGTGTGCGTAAACAGGTCGGCGATCAAAAAGTTGTGCTGGGGTTGAGCGGTGGTGTCGATTCGTCAGTGACTGCTGCTCTGTTGCACAAGGCTATCGGAGATCAGCTCACATGCATTTTCGTGAACAATGGCCTGCTTCGCGCGCGCGAGGAAGAAGTCGTGCAGCGCGTGTTCGGCGAGAATTTCCATATCCGACTCAAATACGTGGACGCTTCGGAGCGGTTCCTGTCGAAGTTGCGCGGCGTCACTGATCCTGAGCAGAAACGCAAAATCATCGGCAACGAGTTCATCCGCGTGTTTGAAGACGCCATTGTCGAGCTTGCGCAGACTGATCACGGATCATCGATCACCGATCACAAATTTCGATTTCTGGCCCAAGGCACGCTCTACCCCGATGTGATCGAAAGCGTCTCCATACAGGGCAATCCCGCACAGGTGATCAAGAGTCATCATAACGTCGGCGGGTTGCCGGAGAAAATGCACTTCGAGCTCGTCGAGCCGGTCCGTCAATTGTTCAAGGACGAAGTGCGCCAGGCCGGATTGCAGCTCGGCTTGCCGAAAGAAATCGTGTATCGGCAGCCGTTCCCCGGGCCGGGGCTCGCCGTGCGGATCCTTGGCGAAGTTACGCCGGAGCGACTGACGATTTTGCGCGAGGCGGACACAATTGTGCAGAGCGAAATGGAAGCAGCCGATTGGTACTACAGGGTCTGGCAATCGTTTCCTGTGTTGCTGCCCGTCCAATCGGTAGGCGTGATGGGCGATCAACGCACGTACGAAAACACGGTGGTGCTTCGAATCGTGGAAAGCCAGGACGGCATGACTGCCGACTGGGTACGGCTCCCGTACGAATTGCTCGCGCGCATTTCAAGCCGCATCAGCAACGAAGTCAAAGGCGTCAACCGCGTCTGCTACGATATTTCCAGCAAACCGCCCAGCACCATCGAGTGGGAGTGAGGCCTCATTTATCGCATTCGTTCCATGGCGAATGCGACGGATGGCTCGTGTCAATCCACCTGCGCGACTGCGCGCATGAATTCCGAGAAATCCTTGCCGTTGCGCGCGGCGTCGTTAAGCGCTTCCAGGCGCGTATCGATTGCTGGTTCAGGTAAGGCAACGCGATGGGAGTAGGCGCCGTTAGCAAAAACGACTTCGTCCCACTGGATTGAGGAAATTTCGTCGTTGAAACGCGCGACAGCGCGGCCCCGGAAAAACGCCCGCGTCGTATCCGGCGGATTGAAGATCGCGGTTTTAACCTCCTCTTCAGAGGTAACGCGCCGCATTAGGCCTTTGCGCAGCAGTTCGTAGTACAACCCGCGGTCGAGATCGAGATTGTGATATTCGAGGTCGATCGATTGCAGCCAGGGATCGCCCCAGGAAAGTTTTTCCTCTGCCTGTAATGCATCGAGCAAAAATTTCTTTCCAGCCCAATCAACGCGGTCGCGGGTGAGCATCACGTCGCGCTCGAGGTCGTTCAGGATATTTTCCCATTCGCTCAAAATCCATTTCCGCTCCTCATCATTGGTCTGACGTTTGCAGGCGGCGCGCAGATAAATGCGCTGCACATCAATCGCGGATATTTTTCGGCCATCCTTCAATTCGATGATCCAATTATAAGTTTGATCGCGGCTGATGGATTTGTTGGCGTCAACCGGTTGCGCAATCTCTAGCTGGGGCGCTTCCCCGCGCTCAATCAGATCGAGAACGATGGCCGTAGTTCCAACCTTCATCGCCGTGGCCCATTCGCTCATGTTCGAATCACCCAGGATGACGTGAAACCGCCGGTAGCGGCTCGCGTCCACATGCGGCTCGTCGCGCGTGTTGATCAGAGGACGCCGATTCATCGTGTCAATGCTCACCACCACACTGAAAAAATCCGCGCGTTGTGAGATTTGGTAGGTCCCGGCTTCGCTCTGTCCGCTTTCGGCTTCGACGCCCATCTTGCCTGCGCCGGCAAAAATCTGGCGCGTGACAAGAAAAGGCAGAATCCCGGAGACGATTTGGTCCCAGGCGATGTCGCGACTCATCAGGTAATTGTCATGGCAGCCGTAACTGTGTCCGGCGAAATCGGTGTTGTTCTTGTACAGCCGAACCTCGTAGCCGGGCGGCAACTTTTGATTTCGACGTCGCGCGCACTCGGCGAGAATGCGTTCGCCGGCTTTGTCCTGTGCGACCATCTGGCGAAGCGTCGTGCACTCAGGCGTTGAATATTCGGGGTGCGCATGGTCGTTGTAGAAGCGCGCACCGTTTGAAAGAACGAGGTCGCTTTTTATTTCCTCGAAGCTGAGCGGCCGCCGTTTATCGATTTCGTAATAAGCCGATTCGTCCGTGTCTTGAAGCAGCTCGCGCGCTCGAAAGCCTCGCGCATCGAGGTGTGGATCTTCCAGGTCGTAATCCCATTTCATGAGTGCGCCGTGATCGGTGTAACGCCGCACCAGTTCGATCGATTCGGCCACGACATCGACCGTCTCGGCACCGCTTAGCGTGATGCCGTACTCCGTCTCCAGCCCAAAGACGCGTTTCATTGCTCCCCCGCCCGTCTCATTCTCCTCCAACGCCGCTGAGCTGTAGGGGAAGCTGACAGCTTCCCGAGTCAGACTCATTGATGAAATCCAGATAATACGGCCAATCTTCCGTGTTCTGAACCAAACCGTGTCGCACTGGATTGTCCCTCACGTAAATCCATTTACTTTGCAGATTCTCGTTTGAACGCAGAAGCCGATCGAAGCATCCGCGGTGCCATTCCCATGATTGTGGACCAAGGGACTTTCGCAACATGCGCTTGAATCCATGGGAGAAATCTCCAATCGACAAGTCGCGATCCTCAACGGGTGAAACAACCCAGTGAGTGTGGTCGGGCATCACGACACCCGCCAGAACGTACCATTTTCGCAGTTGTGCGAGCGCTGTTTTGACTGCCGCGAACACTTCCGGCGTCGCTAAAACGCGACGCCGATCTTTCACACAGATGGTCACAAAATAAATGATCGACTTGTCCCAAGGAAGGAGAACCGCTTGCAAGCGTGGGGGTTCAGCCATACACACGGGAAGCTGACAGCTTCCCCTACAGTCGCTCCAATCGCTGTAGTTCCCAAGGCATCAAATTACGCCAAAGAGTGCGCGATCACGCGCATCGGAAACTGGTTTTACTGGGGAGATCTTCACCACGTTTTCGGGATCGTAATCGATCAGCTTGAGCCAGTCTTCGGTGATGTCCGTCGTGGGAAAGATATCGTTCTCTCCGTACTCGGCATTGAACGCGAGTTGCAGGTCCGCTTCGCGAATTCCCTGCTCTTGCTGAGTCGCAATGGCCCGTTTAATCGCTATTGCCTTCGCGCGTTCCACGATCGAAGCGATGATTGCGCCGCTGATCAGATCGCTGCGGTACAGGATGTCCTTGCGACCACTACGCAGCGTCACCTCCAGAAACTTGTTTTCATCGCGCCGCGCAAATTGCCAGTCAGCAAATCGCTCGATCAGACGCTCGATCGAAGCACCCAAGCCATCGGCTTCTTTCGCAAGCACGCCATCGTAGGGAAGATCGTCGGTCAGATAAATCCGGTAAATATCGCGCGAGCCCTGTTTGTCCGGCCGATTGACTTTGATCTTTCGATCGATCCGGCCCGGCCGAAGAATCGCGGGATCGATCAGGTCGGCGCGATTCGACGCCAGAATAATTACGACGTCGTTCAGTGAATCGATGCCGTCCATTTCCGAGCAGAACATCGGGACCAGCGTTGAAAGAATGTTCGAATGGCGCGATGCACGGCGGGTGCCAAGAATCGATTCGGCTTCATCGATGAACAGGAACGGCATGAAACCTTCGGTCCGCTTCTCGCGAGCGGTGGCAAAAATCTCGCGCACCATTCGCTCCGATTCCCCCACCCACATGTTGAGAATCTCAGGGCCTTTGACGTGCATGAAATATTCGCGCATCTCCGCGCCCGTTTTCTGCCCGAGCTGTTTCGTCAGATTGTACGCAGTCGCCTTGCCGATGAGCGTCTTTCCGCAGCCAGGCGGGCCGTAAAGCAGAAAACCTTTCGGCGTCGCGTGGTGGAATTTCGTGAAAAGGTCGGGATGCAAAAGCGGCAGCTCGATTGCGTCCTTGATTGCCTGCAGCGCAGTTTCCTGGCCGCCGACCTTTTCCCAAGGGAGCTCAGGCACGGTGTCGAGGTAATGCTCGTGCGACTTCGTGCTCGAGAGCATCTCAAGCGCCATCCGGTAATTCGAATCCACGCGCACTTCGTCGCCTGTCTTCAAAGTGGAATGCGCAAGATCGGAAGAGCGCTGAAGCACCATGGAATGCAGCCCGTGCTCCGACCCGACTCGCAATCGGTCCTTACCGAGCACTTCAGTGATTTTTGTGACGGGCCCGGCGGTCTCAAATCCGAGATCGCCGACAATGACAAACGCTTCATTCACGAGGACGCGTGTTCCCTTTTTTAATTTCGACAGAGGAATCCGGGGATCGACGTTGCAATAGTAATCGGCGCCTCCCACTACGATGTGCGCCGTTTCCTTGGAAGTGGCGCCAAGAAACGTGCCGATCCGATTCGCCGGCGAAGTCACTTTCTTGATGACCTCCTCGAGTTTCTCGATCATCCGACGCGCTTCGATCATCGTTTCCTGCTGATCAAAAATCTGCGGCCGCAGTTCTAGTAAATCGCCGCGAATGGGATCGCCGGGAGGCAACGACGAAATGACGCGATCGAATGCGTCTGGAAGATTGTCCGGACCCGAGTCGCCAACCCCGTCCTGCAGTCCCTCGCTCCGCTTGTCGCTCATTTATGGTTTGGGTCAATCCGCCGAACCAAGGCTTCATTATACCTTCATCATGCGAATTCGCAATGTTCGACGCTACGCTGATCCAAAATGTTCAACCAACCGCAACCACGAGGGTCGCGGAAAATCCAAATTCCAAAAGCCAATCACCAACGAAACTTTAGACGCAGGTCGTAAAAATCTCGCAGCTCTTTCTTACCCGTTGGAGATTGAAACGTTCTTTGGGATTTGGAATTTGGAGCTTCGAAGTTCCTGAGCAGTGGTTCATTCGCGCAGTGCTCGACGCTCGTGCCAGTTGCAGTGCACGTCCACGCCGCTACGTTCGGTGTTGCTCAGGAGCCTTAGCTCAATTGGTTAGAGCGCCGCCCTGTCACGGCGGAGGTTGCGGGTTCGAGCCCCGTAGGCTCCGGGAGTTTTTCCCTCTGTAGAGGCCTGCACTGGGGTTGCACAGAATGTAAAAACGTGCCAAAAAAACGTGCCAAAAACGTGCCAAAAGCGCTTGCCACATAACGCCCCTCGCGCTTCAGATTTTAACGGCGTTTTTTCTTCGTGATCGAGCGGACCAGATGCGACCATGGCTGGAGTGTATTTCATTGCGGATTGTACTAGTCAACCAAAACCGTCTTAACCTGCAGTGAATGCAGGGTTCGGATTTTGTGTTGCTTTAACGGGTGTTCTAATTTGAGGGAGCAAACAATTCGCGTTCGAGCAGGTTCGGATCGTGGGCGGCTTCCCTAGAATGCTTGATGTATTCGGCGTCGATGTCGAAACCGATAAATTTTCCCGCTCTGCATTTGACTGCCGCAACCCACGAATTGCCTAGGCCAAGGAAGGGGTCCATTACTACCAAATCATCCCTCACCCCGTGGAGACGAATGCAACGCTCCGCTAACTCTACCGGAAAAGTGGCGGGATGCGGCCTGTCCTTGTGGCGACTAGTTATGGTTCGATAAGGAATGAACCATGTGTTACCACGGCATCGAAGATCGTGCCCGTTGGAGTGATCCCAGCGGGCGATGTTGCTCTTGTGCTTGTATTTTACACCGATAGCACGGCGATGAAGAGGAGTTCTGCCGGTCGGCGTTAGATGGAATACGTGTTCATGACAGTCGTTTAAAAAGCGTTCACCTGGAATGGGCTTGAAGTGCCCCTTGGAAAGCTCCTCGCCTTTATCAGTCACGATCGTGATGGCTTTAATCCAGTGGATTGTGTTTTGGAGGATAAAATTTCCGTCATCAATGATCTTGAAGAGAAGCGTATGCGGAATCGTGGGATTCGTTGGGCAGCTTCCAAGATTCAAAAAAAAGGAGCCTTTTTCTTTGAGCACCTTGCGAATGGATCGACTCCATTTCACGCACCACTCAAGGTATTTCTCTTGCTCCAAACGATCCATGTAGCTGTTGTAATTCGTTCCGATGTTGTAGGGCGGCGACGTTACAACCACATCC
>DATBDI010000078.1:0-4476 GCA_036270025.1 Candidatus Udaeobacter sp.
AGGATATCCGCTTTGGTGCTGAGATTTTCGAACCTTTCCTCATTCTGAATGGAGGCGTCGGCCCAGCGCAAAGCTTCATCGAGATCAATCTTTCTGGTTAAACAAAACTGCGCCCCTTGGTCCAAGGCTTGCCAGGCAAACTGGCCTGCGCCTTTCAGTTGGGCTCGAATATTCTGCAACGTCTGATCCGCATCATTGACAGACACAGTGAAAGGAACACCCAACTTCTCCCACTTCAGCGTCACCGCTGTCGAAGTTGGTTTCAAATCTTCAAACTCGAATTCAAGCGCCTCTTTCTGCTCGGCGAGAGGCCGCGGTTTCACATCCACGCGCAAAGCATCTTCTTTCTGGTCGTAGCTGTAGCTTCCCCACGCTGTGTTCGTTTTCGAAAAAATCACCGTCCACGAATCCTGATTCGGGATCATATGCAAACCATAAACTCCTTTAGGCAGCGGCTTCCCTTCCACCGAAACTTCATCGCTGAATTCAATCGTTGTGTTTTCGTCAGCGCCCGCCCGCCAAACTTTGCCATAAGGAACGAGGCCGCCCCAAATTTTTCGCCCGTTCACCAATGGGCGGTGGTATTTGACCGTGATATCCGTCAACGCAATGCGCTGTTTGGCCTCGGCAGCCTGGCTGACATCAGGCAGCTTCAAATCGCTTTGTGCGAAAGCGATTTGGCAAAGGCCGACAACGGCCAGACAAAGAGCAAATGGCTTGAGCGTAAATGTTTTCATAATTGTGGCGATTACCCTTCCCAGATTTTTCGCACCGCGCTACCAATAATTGAAATTTCGGCTCCGCCAGAATGGCTCATGAAATCAAGGTCGCGAAAGATCGGCAGATGCTGAGCGCCGCGGCAGACGATCGTTGAGATCGAAACGCACCGGTATTGTCTGGCTGCCGCAATCGGTCAGTGTCCGCCTGTGACTGTGTATCCGGCGGCTCGCAAATCTTCGGCGAGTTCCAGTTCCATTTGCACAGCAGCTTCAAACGGCATCGGGTTCAAATGTTCGTAAAGCTCCGGCATCAGTCGGACGCCGTATCTCCTGACGACCCAGGCCGATTTGTAGCCGTGCTTGTGATTTTCGAATCGGTGATCGACGGGGATTCCGGTCATGCCGACATATACGCAAGGCTTGAGCGGATCGCGTCTGGGATTCAGCCGCAAAATAGAAGGATGCTTTGCAACAGTGTCGCGCAGCAAAATCACATAGACGTTATGATGAAATGTTTGTTCCTTCTGAAGCGTTCGTCTGTTGCTTTTCATCTTTAGATAAAGTCGCACGTAACGCTGCGGCTTCACGAACCGCCGCATGCTCATGAGTGACTGCCAGTCCCACCGATTTGGGTGCAGGTCTATTCCGTTCGCAACGCTCTCATCGGATTGACGCGAGTAGCGCGGTTCGCTGGGAAGAAACAAGCGAGGAGCGCCGCAGTAGCGAGCATCAAACTTGCGCTGACGAGCGCCAATGGATCGGTTGGACTCACTTCATACAAAATTCTGGCCAGAACACGTCCTGCAGCCAGTGAAAGAAGGAGGCCGACGGCGACAGCAAGAGCCGTTTGCATCGCGCCCTGTCGCATGATGAGGGCAAATACGTCGCGCCGATGTGCACCCAATGCCATGCGGATTCCAATTTCTCGGGTCCGACACGCGACAGCATACGCTTTCACGCCGTAAACGCCGACGACCGCGAGCAACAACGCGATGCTCCCGAACGCGCCGAACAACATCGCACCGAGTTTCACGATCCAAAGGTTCGGCGACTTCTCCATTAGATCGACATAAGGTGTTATCTGCAGCAGTGGCAGGTCGGGATCGATCTCGCGCAATGTTTGTCGCAGCGTCGGGACCATTGCAAGCACGGCCTGTCGATCTTGCTTGTTGAGGCGCACGTGCATGTAGGTCTGCGCGCTATATCCCTGTGCCAGCGGGATGAACAATCGCGCCACGATGGTGTCGCCGGAGACAGAATGCAGATGCTTGCTGACGACGCCGACAATTTCCATGTCATTAGGCGAGCCGTCCTTCGGCGGTTGCGTGTAGCGAATGTGCTGACCGATTGGGTCCTCGTTCGGAAAAAGTTTTTTTGCCATTTCTTCGTCAATAATGGCAACACGGCGCGAATCCTTGTTCTCGCATTCCTCCTGAGTGAAATCGCGGCCGCGCAACAGTTTTACGCCGAGCGCATCGAAGTAACGTGGCGTCGTCGCGGTATAGAGCGCATTGGCGCTCGGGTCAGGCGCTTTCGGATCGGCAGGCATGGCATCTTTCGCGCGCAGGATTCGACGCGCGCTCGTGAAATCCGCGTAAGGCAACATTGTGCCTACAGCCGACCCGGTCACGCCCGGCAGCTCGAGCGCGCGCTGCACCATCGCAAAAATTGTCCGTCGCGCATCGGCCGGCGTTTTTTTCACAAGGCTGAAATCGAATTCGGTGATGATATCGCCCGCGGCGTTGAAACCGGGATTGAGTCCTGCGGCTTTGAGTGCACCGCGGAAAAATAATCCGGCAGCGAAAAGCAGCATGAGCGAGAGCGCGATCTGCGCCATGACCGAAATGTGGCGAGGCGCGAAGAAGCGGCTGAAACGTCCCATACGCGCCGGCTCGCCTACTTGTTCTTTAAGGTCTTTGACCAGATCGGCCTTAGCCGCTTTGAACGCCGGACCGAGGCTGAAGAGCACCGTCGCGATGACACAGAATAAAAACGTCACCGACAGAACGACAAAATCCGGTCGCAACTTCAGAATGACGGAGAAGTTCACCGAAGAGAGCAAACCCGTCAGCTGTTGCAGCAGGAGATCGTTGCACCACGTGCTCAGAAGGAGACCAAAGGCGCCGCCGCAAAGGGCGAGCAGTAGACCTTCACAGAGTAATTGCCTGATGATTCGCCAGCGCGATGCGCCAACTGCTAGCCGCACCGCGATTTCCTTCGACCGCGAGGTCGCGCGCGCGAGCAGCATGTTCGCGAGATTCAAACATGCGATGAGCAACACCGCTCCGGCCATCGCCATCAGCAACGTCGCAATTAATGTGATCGGGCCGTCATCCTCCGGTTGCGTGCTCAGACTGAATCGCGATGGCGTTTGGATTTGTAATTCGCGTGCCCCTTCAGCGCCATCCGGTTGAATAGCATTGAGTCGCTGCGCCATTACCGGGAGCCGCGCTTTCGCCATGTGGATCGTCAGACCGGACCGCAGCCGCGCGGCGAGATTGAACGTGTAATTCCTCGGGTTCAACAGGTCGTGCATCGTTTCGGAATCCCCGAAGGCCGAACCGAGCTGCGATCGCATTCCGAGTGGCACCCAAATGTCCGGCGCGACCAGCACACTGGCGCCGCTGAACCCATCGGGCGTGATGCCGATGATCGTGTAAGGCTGGCCATTTACCTGCAATGTGCTGCCCACGAAATCAGCGCGGGCGCCATTGCGCTTCCAAAATCCGTAGCTCGCAACGACCACAGCGATGTTCGCGTTCGGCTTGCATTCCTCGGCGTTGTAAAACCGGCCGCGAAACGGCTGCGCGCCCATCATCGAGAAATAATTTTCAGACGTAATGAATGCGAAACTGCGCCGCATCTCGTGATCGCGTCCGATCCCGGCGACGGCAAACTCGATCGCCGCTACATCGACAAACACATCTCCGCCGTTCTCGCGCAGCTCGCGGTATTCGTTGTACGAGAACTGACGATAATCGTGGCTCGCGTTTTGGCGCGCTGTGAACACGTTGACTATTTCGTTAGGCCGCAAAGGGATGGGGGAACGCAGCACCACGCCATTGATCAGCGCGAAAATTGCCGAATTAACGCCAATCGCCAATCCAAGCGTTAATACCGCCACGGTGGTAAATCCCGGCGTCTTCAGAAGCTGCCGGAAAGCGAACTTGAAATCCTGGATCATGAAAACTCTCCTTTGTTTTCACTGAGATGCAGCCGGCAGCGGCTTTGGATTCAATAAGTCGGCGTTGGCCTCAAGAAATTTCTCGTTCCCGCAAAATCCAAAAGCGCTGGAAAGTGCACCGTGCAGGAATCGAACCTGCAACCCAGTGATTAAGAGTCACTTGCTCTGCCAATTGAGCTAACGGTGCAAATGCCTTTTTACGAGGCTAATGCTACACAAGCGTGTATTTTCGTGCAGCCAAAATCCGTAGCAGATTCCGTAGCATGAAATGTATCGTTGTGCTAGCATTGGACCCATGAAGAAGCGGAAATTACTCATACCCGTCCGGTGCACAACGCGGAAATTCTACCTACAGCCTCCCCCACCTGGCCGCAATGACTGGCATGTGCGCTTCGTTCCACCATCTGTTGACGGCGTTCCGCGAGAGATCTTCCGCAGTACGGGAACCAAAGAAATAGCTGCCGCAAAGCGGATTGGTGCACAGATCATTGAATCATTCTGGACAGATGCCGGCCGGGGTGCTGAGCGTCTCAAGCTTCGCAATGATCACGCGACCATCGGCGAGCTGATCGA
>DATBDI010000079.1:0-3078 GCA_036270025.1 Candidatus Udaeobacter sp.
TCAACAGGGATTGTGTCAAGTCGCCGAGCATGACTTTTTCCTCGCGAAATTGCTCTCTTAGAGAATCCATACCTTCGATAAGCGCGTTCAGGTCGGCATGATGGTTGGTAGCACACAATATTTTGCGCTTGTCAGGCTCGCGGCTGGTCGCCACAATTCAATTCATGCACACCAAATTCCTCGCCCTCGCGTTCGCTATTGCTCTTGCAGGTGCTTCCACCATACAGGCTCAATCACCTTCGTCCGCTGAACCGGCAGCCTCCCCGGCTGAGCAAGCTGCATCGCCTTCACCCGCCGGATCGCCAGCGGCATCGCCCAAACCGAAACGTACTCGAAAAACGCAGGCTGAAGCAGCAGCGACTACGTCTGCAAGTCCCGCGGTTTCGCCCGAGGCGAAACGCCCTCGCAAAAAAGCAAAGGCTGAGGCAGCAGCGAGCCCAGCTGCAAGTCCCAGCGCGTCGCCGAAATTCTCGCTCAGCAATATGTTCAAACCCAAGAGTTCAGTTGGCGCGTCGCCTACCGCAGCACATGCCACCGTCGCTACTACTGCCGCCACTCCAGCAGTGGGCGGTGGACATGGCCTGGTGTGGGTCAACACCGAGACACACGTTTATCACAAGGAAGGCTCTCGGTTTTACGGCACAACCAAAAAGGGAAAATACGTAAGCGAAGCTGATGCAATCAAAGAGGGAGACAAAGCCGCAGCCAAGGGACGCTAACAGATCAATCGAACAGCAAAGCATATGGGATTATTCGACTCGATACTCGGTGCAATGAGTGGGAAAGGTGATGCTTCCGGCCAAGCAGGCCCGCTGATTGCAGTTCTCAGTGGTCTCCTCGCTCAGAGCGGAGGACTGCAAGGCTTGGTTAACAAATTTTCACAGAGCGGCCAGGGTGATACATTCTCGTCCTAGGTTGGTATGGGCGAAAACCAGTCGATTTCCAGCAATCAAATTCAAAACGTGCTTGGTTCCGACTAGGTCAACGCACTCGCTGCAAAAATGGGAGTGGATCCGGCCCAAGCCTCACATTTCCTAGCCGAGTACCTGCCAAAGATCGTCGATAAACTAACGCCCGAAGGAAAAGTGGACCCCACGGCGGACCACCAACAGGGTTTGGCCAACCTGCTTCCGGCGCTCTTGCAAAGCCTGGGCAGCAACCCAAAGGGGCCGGCGCAAACATAGCGGTTTTGCGAGTGGGAAGGTGGCGCGGCGCGATGACGTTGATTGAAATCAAACCGCACCATTGAGCCAGGTATTCACAAATTTCCAGGTGGTGCATTCCTTGCCCCCATGGCTACACCGCTGGCGCATTGAGTATCCGAGGGCGATCTATCATGTGCTTAGCCTGGGAGCGGGCGCGAAGCAATGTACCGACCTGATGTTGCTCGAAAACTATCCTAGACACACGTATCAAATCGGCTCTAGCACTGCCGCTAATTAAGGAGTGTCAATACTTGGCTCTAACTCCATTATTCGCCACGTCACCCCATCATTCGCCACGACTCGGAGTAACACGCAAATGTCATCAGCGATTCCAACGCGATGTTCCTAGCCTGAGTAATCAAATGAAAGTCATGGGCGGGGTGCGGGCGTAGGACGCGGTCTCGGCGTTGGAAAAGCCCTCGGCGTAGGTGTCGGCCTCGGTGTCGCAGTTGGCGTAGCGGTTGCCGTGGGTGAAGGCGTAGCTGTAGGTGTCGCTGTCGCTGTCGCGGTAGGCGTTGTAGTGGCAGTAGCTGTGGCTGTGGCTGTAGCAGTAGCTGTAGCCGTGGGGGTCGCTGTAGCCGTAGCGGTAGGAGTTGCGGTTGGCGTCGGGGTTGCTCCCCCGACGATCGTGTCCGCGGGAAATGAGGGAATGCCGTTCACGACCACAATCAGATCGCTTGCGCCTGGCTCGACGCTAGCCGGCACATCGAACTGCGTCGTCACGATTTCGCTGCTGCCGACGGCTTCGACGCCCATCCTGCTGTGGTTATGAGTGCGGGCGTAGAGGACGTGTCCTGTTGTATGGTTCCGGATGCGCACCAACGGATAGTTCGTCGACATCTGGGCATCGTCGCCGTACGAAGCTCCTTCCGAGAAACCGTTGAACAGCGTGCCTGAGATCGAGTAGGTATTGCCGGGAACGACAGTTGAAGGAGCTGTCGTGATGACCGGCCTCCAGGCGTCCTGGGGCGTTCCGCCGTTCGAGTAGAGCACGACATCCTGGACATCCACGAGGGGCACGGCGGGCGTTTTGATGGGGCTGTTGGTTCTCGCGTTAGGCCGTAATAACTGATTGCCCCCTTGGTTGTACGCCGTGAGCAGGACCTGGCCGGAAGGAAGAAGGAGCATGCGGCCCTGATAGGATATGAAGCTGGCCGCATTAGGCGAATCCGCGACCTGTGTCAGGTTGGTGCCGTCGAACTCAAAAAAGTGGCTCGGCGGGTTGAAGACGCCAGGAGGGTTCGTCGGATACACGGGGCTGGCCATCACAAGCACGTTGCCATTCGGCAACAAGGAACCAGGCCCATCGGCCACAGCGTAATGGCTCGCCCCGGGGCCGGCCGGGAAGTCTCCCGCCACGCCAGTTGCAGCCCACGTGCCGGTTGCGGTGTTGTAGACGGCATTCTGACCGGAATTCGTGCCGGAGAAGGCGATAAGCGTGCCATCCGGCCGCAGGACCGCTGGTCCGACCTCCTTGGAATTGGCTGTGCCCGAGCCGGTATCTGCCAAGTTCACCACGGTGGATCCGGCGGTCCCCCACGAGTTGGTCGCGGAATCGTAGATTTCGAAGGACGCTTGGATCCTTGAATCGACAGTCAGGAATGTCCCGTTCGCCAGTTGATTCCAGCCTTCCTCGTCGTTGATGTCGTCCTTGTCCGTCGGGGCGAGTGCACTGAAGGTCAGCGTTGCGGGATTGAACGACGCGATATCCTTGGTCCCGATGTTCGCGACAAGCATCGTTCCGTTCGTCAGAATCGTGGACTGGGCGTCGCCGATAGCTCCGGTGCCGCCGCCGCCGGCGCAGCACCACGTTCCCGGTACAGTTATTTGCGCTGACCATGTGTTCGCCACCGGATCGTACATGAAGCCGATG
>DATBDI010000080.1:0-1854 GCA_036270025.1 Candidatus Udaeobacter sp.
GTCGGTCAAAGTAACGGTGGGCGCCAGTGTCCAGCTATAAACGATCAGCGCGACGAGAAAGACTGCGCCGGCGCAGATCAACTCGAGCGAGGTAAAGGAAACCGCCTTACTCTCCCCGGTTGGCTGATGCGACGCTGCGGACCGCGCCAGCGGCACGCGTTTCTTAGCATCGCGAGATCGTTTCTCGATCGCCCGCCTGTGAGGCATTGCCTATCGTCCTGCAAACTCGGCTTGCTGCAAATCAATCGAACAAGGCCGATGTCCGTCGTTTCTCTTTCGTCATCAAAAATCATTAATCCAGATCGCCTCACGGCCGATAGTTATATATCAGGACGAAGGTAAGAGCGGCCGCATGGCTCGGCCGCGGCGGCCTGTCAACGATAGAAGACAACGCTCTTTAGATTTGCTATTCGGTGATAACTATCGCGGCTGAGAAGTTATTCAAGGTGCAACCAAGCTCCAGCCAGCGGGCAGAGCGGGACCGACTGCAGAGCCAATACGAACATTGTTGTTCATGTACCAAATCGCTGTGGCACGCGTCGCCGGGTTGAATAGCAGGTAATCCGAATGACCCTCCCCGCTAAAATCCGTCACGCCTGCTACGTTCCAGCCGCCAGGAAGAGTCGGGCCAGAGTTGCCTGAGACATGAACGTTGTTGTTCATGTACCAAATGACCGTGGCGCGCGTGTTCGCATTGAAAAGAAGATAATCAGGGTGGCCGTCCCCATTAAAATCTGCCACCCCTGCCACGCTCCAACCCCCAGGAAGAGTCGGGCCAGAGTTGCCTGAGACATGAACGTTATTGTTCATGTACCAAATGACCGTGGCACGCGTCGCCGGGTTAAATAGCAGGTAATCAGGATGGCCGTCCCCATTAAAATCTGCCACCCCTGCCACGCTCCAGCCCCCAGGAAGTGTCGGGCCAGAGTTGCCTGAGACATGAACGTTATTGTTCATATACCAAATGACTGTGGCGCGCGTGTTCGCATTGAACAGAAGATAATCAGGGTGGCCATCGCCATTAAAATCCGCCAGCCCCGCCACATTCCAACCCCCAGGGAGAGTCGGGCCGGAGTTGCCTGAGACATGAACGTTATTGTTCATATACCAAATGAATGTGGCGCGCGTCGCCGGATTGAATAGCAGGTAATCCGGATGTCCGTCGTTGTTAAAGTCGTCGAGGACGGGTGGCGGCGAAGCCACAGCTCCAACTGTGGCCTGCACTCCATCTACGGCAACGCCCTCTAGGCCATCGCCAGCCCTACGGGTAATTGTTTTGACGGGCGTGCCAAACCGGTAACCGTGCCACTCCAGCGTGCCATCCCCCCTGTAAGTGAAGCTGTCGGTGCCAATTATGTTTCCGGCAATGTCCTGGAAAGTTAAAATGCTCGGCGGATCGCCGAAGCAATTAACACCACTTCCCCAGTAAGCGCCGAAAGCAGAAACCGGCTGCGAAAAACGTATGGTTAGCGGGCCACTGGGGCGGTCCGAATCCATTAATGTCGTGCCGTCGATGGGCCTACCAGTAACGAAGCACATTTGAAAACTTGGGGCGGTTTCAATGTCAGAGCCCGAAATCGTAGCGATCCCTCCGAGAATGGGGGTTCCGTTTGGGATGCCCCTAAAGCCGAAGCGCTCCCATGTTTCGGAGTGAGTGCCGACAAATGGTGGCACGCGTGTTATCTGCTGAGCGGTCGCCTGCGGAGCTTTTAGAAAGAGCAACAGGACGAGTGCACCCAATGGATAAAGCATTCCCACGCGCAAAGAAGCTGGAAAGAGGCTTCGCTTTTCTTCAAGCTCAAACCATCCGTTCATAGTTGCCACTGTTCAGTGATTCATTAATTCCTACAGGAA
>DATBDI010000081.1:0-3143 GCA_036270025.1 Candidatus Udaeobacter sp.
CGCGTTTCGACTATCGACATACAAAATCCACCGCGAAAAAACGGGGATATCGATTTCGGACAGGATTTCTTCGCGCGCCCAACTTTTCTCACCGTCAGCGGTCAGCTTGAAGCGGAAGCATTCGCGCTGGCGCTATCAAAGGTTTACACGTTCGGCCCAACTTTTCGCGCCGAGAACTCGAATACATCGCGCCACGCGAGCGAATTTTGGATGATCGAACCGGAGATGGCGTTCTGTGATCTCAACGGCAACATGGATCTCGCCGAAGACTGCGTGAAGTATTTGATCGCAGACGCGAGACAACATTGTCCGGAAGAGATGGAACTTTTCGCGAGGTTCGTGGACAAGGAATTGCTGGCGCGACTGGATTTCGTTGTCGAGCGGCCGTTTCAACGGATTACCTACACCGAAACTGTCGATCTTCTAAAAAACAGCGGTCAAAAGTTTGAGTTCCCGATCGATTACGGATTAAACCTGCAGTCCGAGCACGAGCGCTGGCTCACCGAAAAACATTTCAAGTGTCCGGTTACGGTTTTCAACTTTCCGAAGGAGATTAAACCGTTCTACATGCGTTTAAACGACGACGGAAAGACTGTCGCGGCGATGGATTTGCTTGTTCCCGGAATCGGCGAAATCGTCGGCGGCAGCCAGCGTGAAGAGAGATTGGAGAAGTTGGAGGAGAATTTGCTGCGCCACAATATGGATCTCGCCGATTACAAGTGGTATCTCGACCTTCGCCGCTACGGCACTGCCCCGCACTCCGGCTTCGGGCTCGGCTTCGAACGGATGCTGATGTTCGTCACTGGCGTTGCGAACATTCGCGACGTCATCCCATTCGCGCGAACACCCGGCAGCGCCGAATTCTAACGTAACTCAGGCATCTTGCCTGCACGTGCACGCTGGAAGCCTGCACGACGTGTCAGGCAGGGATGCCTGAGTTACACCTGCATCACTGCTGTGTTTCTCTGACCCTTGTGAACTCGAGCTTCGAGCCGCCGCCGGGTTCTTGCAGCACCATCCGCTCGCCGGAAATTTTCAGCTGATAAACTGCCGTGGCGTACGGCGTTTCAATTTTGATCCGATCCTGATCGCCGAATTTGTACCTGCCTCGGATATCGCCGGCACGAACGGCGCCGTTACCTGAAAATTCCCAAATCGTCGCGTCCGAACCGCCCGACAACCGCCATTTGCCAACAACGCCGGACCTACCACAGGCTGTCATCGCGCACAGTACAATTGCCGAAGCGATTATCCGCAGAGCAGGTCGTCGGTAGGAGAAAAACAAATCGCGTACGCCTATTTCGTCTTCGATTCGCCGTCGGACTCTGTCGAATCTTTCGGCTGCTTCGCAGTTCTGCGCGATTCGCTGGGACGGTATTCTTCCTGTTCGGCAGCGGCGAACGCTTTCTCCAAGCCCACCATGTCCTCTCCGGGACGAAGCGTGTCGAATGACTCGACTTCTCTGCGCAATTCCTCTTCCGAGTAGGTCGCAGCTTTGATCGACAAGCCAATGCGCCGTTCGACTTTGTCGACTTTAATCACGCGGGCTTCAACTTCCTGGCCGACCTTCAAGACGTCTTTGACTTTCGCGACGTGATCTTCGCTCAACTGCGAAATGTGAACTAGTCCGTCGATATCGTCTTGAAGTTGCACGAATGCGCCGAAGCTGGCGAGCTTGGTCACCTTGCCTTTGACCAGATCACCGATCTTGTATTTCTCGTCGATCGACTTCCACGGATCTTCGGTGAGCTGCTTGATCCCGAGGCTGATCCGCTGATTCACTTTGTCGATGTCTATCACGACAGCCTCGACTTCGTCGCCCTTCTTAAACATTTCACTGGGATGATTGATCTTGCGGGTCCAGCTCAAATCGGAGACGTGAATCATGCCGTCGATTCCTTCGTCGAGCTCTACGAACGCGCCGTAGGCGGTCATGTTGCGAATCTTGCCTTTCACACGGCTGCCAATGGTGAACTTCTTCTCGATTTCATCCCACGGATTCGGTTCGAGCTGGCGCAGACCCAATGAAATCTTTTGTTCCTCTTTGTTGACGCCGAGCACGACGGCTTCCACTTCCTGCCCGATAGTGAGAATGTCGGATGGGCGCATGATCCGTTTCGTCCACGAAAGCTCCGAAACATGGATGAGGCCTTCGACGCCTTCTTCAATTTCAACGAACGCGCCATAGGGAACGAGGTTGGTGATCTTGCCCCTGATGCGCTGGCCAGCCGGGAAACGCTCCTCGATCTGATCCCAAGGATTTTTCTGCGTTTGTTTTAGCCCCAACGACACACGCTCCTTTTCTTTGTTGATGTCGAGCACAACGACTTCAAGCTGCTGCCCGACCTTCAATAGCTCGCTGGGATGTCCGAGTCGGCCCCACGTCATGTCGGTGACATGCAGCAACCCGTCCATGCCGTCGAGATCGATGAATGCGCCGAAGTCGGTGAGGTTTTTTACGGTCCCGGTTACGCGATTGCCAACATTCACACTCTCCATGAACTGCTGGCGTTTTTCGCTGCGCTCCTTCTCAATCACCTCGCGCCGGCTGAGCACGACATTTTTGCGGTCGTCGTTGAGCTTGACGATTTTGAAATCGTAGGTGTTGCTGACGAATTGCTGCAGATCTTTTGGAGGAACGACGTCAATTTGGGACGCCGGCAAAAACGCCTCGACACCGATGTTCACCATCAGCCCGCCTTTCACGACGGACTTCACTTTGCCTTTGATCAGGCCGTCGCCTTCGAAAACCTTGACGATTTTATTCCAATTCTGGCGGTAGGCGGCTTTTTCCTTCGAGAGGACAACCATGCCTTCGTCATTTTCGAGGCGCTCCAGGAGTACGTCCACTTCGTCGCCGACTTCTAGTGAATCGGCATCCTCAAATTCGGCCAAGGGAATGACGCCCTCAGATTTGTATCCGACGTCGACCAGCACTTCGCGCGGTCGAATTTCCAAGATCCGGCCTTTGACGATGCTGCCTTCGCGGAAGTCCGGCATCGCCTTCGCCATCACGTCCTGCATTTGAATCATAAAATAAGTGAGCCTCCTAACCGGTACAGCGGCACCCAATAGAGCACCGATGTTCCCGCGCATCCGGCTGCTGCCGGAAGCGGAAATGGGGAGGCCATACTAGGCGTTTT
>DATBDI010000082.1:0-4294 GCA_036270025.1 Candidatus Udaeobacter sp.
TAAGCAGGATCCCGTATTCTAATGGGCTACCGTGCGCGCTGGTTCAGGGTCATCGAGCGTAGTGGTGATCTGCCGTGCCCGTGCCGCGCCAGCGTGCCATCGTGCTCGCGGCCGTCAAGACCAAGCCTTCGGCGGCCCTGAACCGGGCCGGTCTTGACCGCCGCTGTGCGCGACGGCATCGAGATTGAGCGGCCGGGACGGGAGAATGCTCCGCAGGGCCGAACCAGAGAATGTGATGGATTGCGATCTGCCCTGTCGCCCGGGCGGCCGAGATGGCCGACGACCGCATGCACTTCCCAGTTCCCGTTCCCGCACGTTGTAGAGAGACCGGGTATGTGGCGCAGATCAATATGTGGCGCAGGCTGTGCGAAGATACCTGTGGAGCGCAGAACTCGACGCCTTACGCCACATATCCCAGCACGATTGATCGGATCCCGCCATCAACGGCGGAGGATCGATCATGCACGACGAACTATTCGAGAAGTCCGACATTGTCGCCCGCTATCGGGTTGGGCCGTATGTCGAGGCTCGCGAGGGCTTCCTGCGTCAGGCCGGTGCAGGAGGGTATTCCCGCTCGACGCTGAAGCGCATTGCCTGGGTGCTGCTCATCGTGGCCGAGGCAGTTCACAACCACGGTGGACGCATCAGCATCGACCAGCTGGAGAAGCTCAATCGGAGCGT
This sequence comes from Candidatus Udaeobacter sp., assembly GCA_036270025.1. Taxonomy (GTDB): domain Bacteria; phylum Verrucomicrobiota; class Verrucomicrobiia; order Chthoniobacterales; family UBA10450; genus Udaeobacter. Next base: position 682 of record DATBDI010000082.1, read on the forward strand.
TCGACTGGTCAACGGGCGGCGACCGTCGAGGGAGACGGCCAAGCTGTTCCGGCGCTACGGAGAGGGCTGGCTGCGGAGCATCGGCGCTTTGCTGCCCGAGGCCGACCCGCTTCCTCGGTTCGCTCGCGAGGTAAACGCGTTCGCGGCATACATGCGCGTCGAGCGTGGTCTCTCGCCGGTGACAATCGCGGAGCGCGGGGTGCGCCTGTGCCGGTTCTTCTCGTGTTTGCCGTCGCGAGTTCGATCGCTCTCGGACGTGACCATCGACCAGATCGACACGTTCCTGGCTGGCGAAGCTGAGCGCGGTTGGCGCCGAACCTCGTTGCATAGTTTGGGTAGCAACCTGCGCAGCTTCTTTCGCTTCGCAGCGCAACAGGGCTGGTGCGCTGGCAGCCTCGCACTCGACATCGACTTGCCACGCCGCTACGAGCTTGGCGACGTACCCAGGGCGCCGAGCGTTGACGAGATAGACCAGCTTCTCGCGATCACCGCGATGGGCGACGACACCGTCACGATCCGCGATCATGCGATCCTGTTGCTGCTGATCCATTATGGTCTGCGACGTGGCGAGGTCGAGCGCCTGACGTTGGACGACGTCGATTGGGTGGCCGAGACGCTACAGGTGATGCGGCCGAAGTTGCGCCGGCCGCACTGCTATCCGCTGTCGGCACCGGTCGGCGAGGCCATCCTGCGATACCTGCGGGAGGCTCGGCCTCGCTGCGAGCACCGGACCGTGTTCATCACCGTCAATGCGCCGTTCCGGCCACTGTCGGGCTCCAGCATCAGTGCCATGGTGAGGAAGCGATTGAGGAAGCAGGGCGTGAAGCTCGAGTGGAGTGGCGCGCATTGTCTCCGGCACGCGTGCGCGGGGCAGCTTCTCGATGCCGGCTTCACCTTGAAGCAGATCGCCGATCATCTCGGCCATCGCAGCATGAGTAGCACCCGCATCTATACGAAGATCGATGTACACGGTCTGCGCCAAGTGGCAGAGCTGGACTTGGGAGGGCTGCTGTGAGCACCGCCTCCACCATCGCCGACTACATTCGGCACAAACGCAGCCTCGGCATCCGCTTCGACCACGGGGCAACGGTCCTGTCCACATTCAGCCGTTCCGTCGGCAAGATGCCATTGCGCGATATCCGCCCGGAGACGATCACGCGGTTTATCAATCGCGAAGGCATCAGCGCCGAGACCATGGCCAAACAGCACGGCGTTCTGGCGCGCTTCTTTCGATACGCAGTCACTCGTCGCCGGTTGAAGGCATCGCCCATGCCGAGCTTTGAAAGCAGGCGCTGTACACCCTCCTTCACCCCCTACATCTACTCTGAAGCCGAGCTGAAGCGCCTTCTGGCAGCGGTGCCGGCGGCGACCGGCCATACACGTTGCGGGATCCACGCAGACACACTGCGGACGTTCGTGCTGCTCCTGTACGGAGCCGGACTGCGTCGCGGAGAGGCCCGCCGGCTCAAAGTCGAGGACGTCGATCTTCACCGTTCTCTGCTCCACATCAAGGAGACGAAGTTCTTTAAGACGCGCATCGTCCCGATCAGCGCGTGCTTGAGCGAAGTGTTGATGGCATTCGTCGCGAAGCATCACGGACGGCGTTCGAGAGACGGCGAGGATCTGCTGTTCAGCCAGAAGGACGGCACGCCTCTGAACGATGCAGTGGTGACAGAGGCTTTCCGCCGTCTGCGTACGCTTGCCGGCATCAAGAGGGACGGTGGCGCGCGCAATCAGCCCCGTCTTCATGATCTCCGGCATTCTGCTGCGGTTCATCGCGTCACGTCTTGGTATCGCTCAGGTGCAGACGTGAACGATCTGCTGCCCAAGCTCGCCACCTACCTGGGGCACAAGAACCTCGCTGGAACGCAGCACTACCTGACGATGACCGAGGAGTTGCTGGCCGAGGCGAGCCGCCGGTTCGAGGCATTCGCCCGGGGAGGCTGCCATGACTGATCGAGCCTCGCTGGGCCACTGGGTTCGCCGCTTCCTGATGGAGTACGCGGCATCAGAGCGGAACCTGTCGCCCAACACGCGCGAGAGCTATCGAGACATGCTGGTCCTGCTTCTACCCTTTGCGGCGAGCACCAAGAGCACGTCCATCGACAAGCTGGCGGTGACCGATCTATCGGCCGATACGGTGCGCGCCTTCCTCGCTCATTTGGAGAACGAGCGACGATGCTCGACAGCCACGAGGAACCAGCGCCTTGCCTCGATCCATGCTCTGGCACGCTTCATTGGCACGCACAGCCCACAGCACGTCGAGTGGTGCGCGCAGATCAGGATGGTGCCGATCAAGAAGGGCGTCGCCAACAGCATCACCTATCTGGAGAAGCCGGAGATCGACGCGCTGCTGGCCGCTCCCGATCAGTCGGTGAGCCAGGGCGCGCGCGATCATGCGTTGCTGCTGTTCCTTTACAACTCCGGTGCGCGCGCAAGCGAGGCAGCGTCGGTCAGGATCGGCGACATCGACTGGCATGCAAGATCGGTTCGCATCGTCGGAAAGGGCAGCAAGGAGCGGCGTTGTCCGCTCTGGACGAATACCATCGAGGAGCTTCGCCGCCTCGCTGGCCAACGGCCCAATGACGCGCCCGTGTTCCTGAATCGCCGTGGTGAGCCCATCACGCGCTACGGCATCCACACCATGGTGGAGCGCTACGTGGCGAAGCTGCGGGCCACTGCGCCGCAACTACGCGGCAAGCGGATCAGCCCGCACGTCATCCGCCATTCGACCGCTACCCATCTGCTCCAGGCGGGCGTCGACATCAACACGATCCGAGCCTGGCTCGGCCACATGTCGCTCGACACCACCAACATCTACGCGGAGACCGATCTCGCGACCAAGAAGCGGGCATTGGCGACGTTGGATCGCGGGCGAACGCGGAAGGTGTCCGGGGGCTGGTCCCGGAAGCCGGATGTGATGGAGTTCCTGCGATCGCTGTAGCCTCGCAGATATGTGGCGCAGGATGCGTCGATTCCAAAAAGAACATGGCCGGGATCGGCTTTGCGCCACATATTGGGCTGCGCCACATACCCAACGTCTCTACAGCGCGCGGGAATGGGAACGAGAATGCGGGGCTCATTCTGCGCCACAGCGTCTCTACACGTCCTTGCTTCCCTTCTGGACCGAACTTCCTTGGTTCGGCCCCAGCGGAGCTTCCTTCATCCCGGCCACACATCCAGATCGCTGCCGTGTCGAGTGGCGGTCAAGACCGGCCCACTTGGGCCGCCGAAGGCTTGGTCTTGACGGCCGCGAGCACGGCAGCACGCTCGACTGGCACGGGGCGAAGCAGGCGTGTCAGCACAGCCATCGAACGACGTGGCCGACGCGCCATCAATGTGCGTGATCGTGCTTACCCACATGCCCACAGCCACCACAAAAACTACAAAAGCCAAACGAGATTGACTCAGCCAAGGGCTAAATCACCCACAGATTCTCCGGAGGAGGCTATATAATAAATCACACTGCTGTCCGTGATATCTGTGCTCGCCGCGGCTCGCTCCATCAATCCGTGGAGACGCGCCTCAATGAGGTCGCTCATCAGAGAGCGCAGCGAGGTGATCGGCTTGTCGGGCGAGATGGCGGTGCGGGCGAGCCAAGCACCGTTGGCGT